>JANYCO010000262.1 GCA_025360235.1 Cytophagales bacterium | reverse complement strand
TATCCATTCCCAAACCGTAACCATGTCCCGTCTGGTTTAGGTATTTGCCATTTGCAGCTGGTGTGGTGCGGTTGTTTCCAACAGTTCTTTCCAAACCAAGCAAACCAACAAGTGTAAGTTTATTCTGAATATTATAAAAGGTCATAAACTCTTCGTAAAAGTTTCTCATGAAGGCTTTCGAACTAAAAATCGCCACAGGAGCAAATTTGTCTTGTACCGAATTATAGTTGATGTAGTTAGAGAAAATAATTTCCCTGTTGAATAATCTTGTTTTGTATCTGGAAGAGAAATCAAGAAGGTTAAATCCTTTTTTATAAGAAGAAGAATCTGTTATAGTTATTTTTTCCCAACTTCTTCTCCAGGTATTCATTTGTCTGGCGTATGGGCCAACTTGATTTCTGTAGTAAACAAACTGAGATCTTGTAAATCCATTTAGCCGGTGCTGAAAGGTGATTATGTTAAATTTATTTTCTAATTCTTGTTGGGAAGAAAGCGCAATAGAAAATTTCAGAGATTTTTTAACATCAAATGTCGTTGAAAGATTAACTCCCTGGCGGTTGTTGGCCATTTGGCCAAATTCAGTTACGCCACCTTCAAATATATTGTTGTTGTATTGCAATGCATTTCCAAATTGTGCTTGTACATTTCGGTTAGAAGTATTTAGAATGGCACTGTTTGGGTTTACAAAGCCAGCACCAATGTAATAGTATTGCAAGCTTATTGGGAGAGGAAGAATTTCTTTTCCTATGCTGGAGTTTACAATTACCAATGGCGCCCATTTTTTTACAGAATCTATCGGGTTTGAAACACTTCCAGCCCCTGATTCAGAATAGATATTTAGTCCTTTAAAATTTAAACTCAACTCAGAAGTAACAACTTGTTCACGTGCTAGATTATGAAAGCTTTTGTCGAATAGTTGAGGTCGGATTACTAAACTTGATTGATAAAAATTTGCAGTAATAGAGTGTGTAGAGAATTTCTTACTTAATTGAGTAGAGAGTATATTTTGATTGTTATTGTTCAGAAAACTCTGCCATGCATTAGTGTTGTTTGCTTTTCCATATATAAGAACGAGTCCCGTACGAAGAGGCATTTGCGTTCCTATAACAGTTATACCTTGCACCGACGCACTACCTAAACGTGGATCACGGGCTACATTTTTATCGTTATAATAAGCGGTGTATCGTACAAATGATTTTGTCTGCCATTCCCAAGGAAATCTTTCAAACATATCATCCCGATAAGAATAAAATTTTAAAGTGGAAGGAGTCATGTTCATATTAAGCACTCCACCTGCTTTGATATCAAACTGACCGTATTTTGTAAAGATGCTTCCTCCTAAATTTAGCCAACGAGCAGCTTGAATTCTTCTTGGGTAAGTAATATAGCCCAAATTGGTTTTATCATTTATAGGATGGGGAGAAGAGGGAATACCAAATCCGTTGGTTATAATTTGCCCCGACATTTGGTTGTCTAATAAAAAATCGACAGTAAATGAACTGTTGGAAGATGGTTTTCCCTCAAGCACAACCATCATCATCGGCTCTCTGTAACCGGTAACAACATTGCCTCCGGGAGCTTGTAATGCAAAACCATTTACCATAAGCGTTCTCGGTGTCAAAGGGCCGCCAGTAGAATAGTTTTCCTGCATGCTTCTATAGGTCACATAATTCCTGAAATAACCGCTTATCTTAATGTCGGTAAATTTTGGTTTTTTGTTTTGCGCTCCTACTTCTTGAGTTGAAATCAACAAAAGTGCTAAAAGAAAGATTTTTATTCTTGTATTTTCTATGAATAGAAGCATCAAGGGTTATTTTTAATAATATTCAGTTTCTAATGAGCACAATTTTACAAAAAAAATACAATTAACAAAACTTAAATTGAATATTTAAATAATTGGAGCTTCTTTTAAGAGTTATATTTTATTATAATAAAAATGGTATTTTTGGTGTAATTTTATCACATAAAGTCAAGAAAGTTTTAAATAATCTTTAATAAATTATGTATTGAATTGAAAAGGTGTTCTAAAACAAAAGAAGAATTTCTTCTTTGAATACAAAAAAAATACTATTTTTGAGATAGGAAAACGGTCCCATATATATGCGTAAAAAAACAACCTTTCTTAGTCTCTTTCTTATTCTGTCCTTGTATACGTCCATGCAAGCCCAAAAGATCAAACACTTAATTTACTTTGAAGGCAAACCCATGTTTATTAATGGGGTGAACGTGCCTTGGAACAATTTCGGAAGCGATGTAGGAAGCCATTATCTCTGGGGAGCCAATTATAAACCCGAATGGTTTGAAAAAATGTTTGCCGATTGTGAAGCCAACGGAATAAATTGTGTGCGTATGTGGATCCATACGGATGGTCGTTCTAATCCTGAGTTCAATACAGACGGTTCTGTGAAAGGAATAGACAGCGATTATTATCCGGCCTTTGATGATATTTTTCTTCGCGCAAAAAACCATGGAATATTGGTGATGCCTTGTCTTTGGTCTTTTGATATGTGTAAGGATTCCCGTAAGAGTGCTGGGATCTATGCAGGTGCACACGCCGATCTTATTTCCGATTCTCTTAAAACAGTTTCTTATATTAATAATGTGTTGATCCCAATGGTGAAACGTTACGACAAAT
>JANYCO010000261.1 GCA_025360235.1 Cytophagales bacterium | reverse complement strand
GATCCATTCCCGATGGAAAATCTTTTTCTTCCAGTACCACATCCCAGGATTTGTTGTAGAGGTAACTTCTGATATTTCCATAGTTCAGATCACCCCCAAAAACGAATCCACTTTGATATCCATATGGTTTAAGCTCTTCGTTAATGCAAGGAATTTTTGCTGACTTTGAAGATTGGTTAATAATGGCCATTCGAGGGGTGCAAGGGTAACCGCTGAGTAAGCCTACAATACCCTGATCGGAAACATATCCTGCCGGATAAAAGTTTGTGAAACGGATACCCTGCTGGGATAGACTGTCGAAAAAAGGTGTGAAATCATCTCCTCCATATCCCTTTACAGCATTGGCTGTCCAGCTTTCTAAAATTATAAAAACTACATTAGGTCTTCGTGTCGTAAGAAAGATTTCGGTACTGTCAATTTTTGTTACGTATAAATCCTTCACAATGGCTTCTGCTTTGGAATCATCCATCATTTTAAAAATATTGACATTACGATGATCCATCCATGATAAAACTTCAAAACTCAAACTCCAAAGTGGGTTTACGGAAGCATCATTGGCTATAGAATTAGTACAAAAAAACGAATCCCCACTTTGAATAGGAATATCCTGAAGTCCTCCCCGAATCTGGATCACCCAGAGTCCAGCTACCAATGGCAATAGGATAATGAATCCTGCTATGCTTTTCCATATCACCCTTCTTTCAAACGTTACTGCTTTGGGTTTAAAATAGCGATGATAGGCCCTGAAGTATAGGAATGAAAAAAAGAGAACAAGGCCAAAAAATAAAATGGACAGATCCAACGAGGCAGATTTAAATACTTCTGAAGGATTTGCAAAATGAGATAAGGCCTGCATATTTAATTTTGCTTTCCATTCCCGATACAATCCACATTCGCCAAAGGAACATAGATTGTAAATTACTACAAATGTTAAGGTGAGTATGTGGGTGATCGTAAGTATAAATTTTTTAGGCCAGTGAATGTAAACAATTAATAAAAGAACCGGTAAAGTGGTAAGATAGCCCATCATGGATAAGTCTAGCCTTAAGGCATGAACAAAAGAATTTAAAATAAGAGTCCATGAAGTATTTTCGAGCAGGTTGTATATACAGAAGTAAAAAATGATTCTGTTTATTGAAAAAATCAACAGCCAGAAAATTACTAATTTAAAAATAGAAACGCAGAAATATTTTATAGAGGAAGGTAACCTGAATGCGTCAGAGTATGAAAATGCCATGGAATGCAGTAAACTAATTTTTGTAAAACGTGGGCAAATATACGGAATTCTGACAGAAAACCGTTGTCCCTATCAGGAATCTTTACCCTTATTTATTGTTAGTAAATAAGGTATCAATCTTTATAATCCCATTACCCTTTTTCCATGAGTATTGAATAGCGATACTATCGTGTTCAAGTTCCTTGTACTCATTTTTTTCGTCAAACTCGTAGGATATAGTGTTGGTATAGGATAGAATTGTATTTCCTTTTCCTCCTTTATTCGACGGTAGAATATAATCAGAAGATATACTATAGACTCCTGCATCACTTCCATCATAATCCTGAAAGACGTAATACTGTTTCGAACCATCCCAAACCACTACTATATTCCCTCCTGTATAACCACATGCCGGATAATGCATCGACAAATCAATTATGCTTACCGCCCCTTTTAGCCCTTTGGCAGGAAAAAGTTGAGTGCTAACCGTATAATAATAATGCCAACGCTCATTCTGATCGGCATCTCCCCCTAAAAGTTTATAGCTTCTTGTATCTTTAATTTTATATGTAGAATCCGTTATTATCAATTCTGTATAAAAATCTCCTCCATTTCATTTCTCATAATCATATCCGCAATTCGAACCATCAGGATATTATTATCGTCTAACCTTTCTACCGCAATGGCTATATTGGATTGAGGAAGATACCCTTCATATTTTTTCCCTTCCCTGCTTACCTTAACTTTATAAATAGGTTCCGACCAATTTTCATGATTGTATTCTGAATTAATAAAATAATCGATACTTACCGAATCGCCTATATTTAAAATAGTGCCGGAGGGAATTGTCAAAAGAGAATCTTTCATAAGAATTGTTTTATCCAAACAAATAAAACTTTTGCTTCCAGGTTGTATAAAACCCATCATAAAGTTTATCGAGTCAAAGGATTGAACCAATTTATAACCTTCGGAAATACTATCGTATGCTGTATTAACAGGCTTTTTATATTCCTCCTTTTTTAGAACTATCCTTCCTTTAACATTTTGTTCCTGCTCCTTGCTTTGTTCTGTACATGCTATGCTAAATAAGGACGCCAAAAGAATTAATAAATATTTTTTCATATTTTTTTATTGAACAATTTTCCTCTATTAAATAATGTATCTGTGTTAACCATTCCTTTATTCTTTTTCAAACTATATCCAACGGCAACCGATGTGCTTTCATTGTAACGAAGATATTAAAAGTCTTTCTATTTGAAACATAAAATCTTTGCAAAAATATACAACAAATTAAACAGGTATTATACCGATATAGATTCTTAAAAAAGCCATTTTCTTTCTGTAAAAATAGCATATTTGAATAGCGAAAGGGATAAATCAACTTCTTTACAAGGGCTTTTATTTATGCATTTTAAAGAAAAAACTCAATATTCTATTGATATGAAACAACAAAGAGTATCTTTAGTAATATTAAAACTAACTACCAATGAAGTCAAAGATCTTTTATCTTTTCGCTGTACAATTAATCTGTGTAACTGTTTCTATTGCCCAGTTTAAAGTGATTGGTTACCTCCCAACCTGGGCAGGATACCCAAACAGTGTAAATAATCTTCAGTATTCAAAACTCACCCATATCAATATTGCCTTTGCCAATCCTGATGCAAGTGGCAATTTGATCCCTGAAGACGGAACA
>JANYCO010000246.1 GCA_025360235.1 Cytophagales bacterium | reverse complement strand
CTTTTCTTTGTTTATTTAATTTCTGATATAGAAATTTAACTCAAAAATAATTTTTTTAACAATATAATACCATTATTCGGTACTAAAAATTTATTTTCCGTAGAATTGAGGGCATGGGAGCCTTTTCATAGGTTTGTATTTCTTCGACTTAGCGTATACATAGGTGATGTTCAACTCATGAGCTCCTCCCGTACCTACTGTCTGAAGTTTGGACATTGTTATATCATAACTGTAACCAACGCTAAATGTTTGATATTTCCAACCTAATAAGATTACAATTGACTCATTATTTCTAAAAGTAGGATATTTCTTAAAAGGTAAACCTCTGTACCAAAGCCCCGCCATCAATTGATCATACATAAAATAGACTCCAACATCCGTCTGATCTGATTTGCCTTGAGACTTATAATGAAAAGTCGGAGTAATACTTATTTCTTTTGCTGATTCTAAATAAGTAACGTGTCGTCTATCTGTCAAATGAATTTTATAACCTCCTGTCAGGGCAAACTGGGCTGGCAGATCACTTTTCCCTCCTGATAAAGATTGATTAGGAGTATTCATATGATGAACGGAAAAACCTCCCCATAATTTTTCAGAATACAAAAGGACTCCTGAAGAAACATCTGCAAACTGCTTTCTAGGTCCTCCGGTTTGTACGGTTCCATTCCAGCCGCTTGAGTTATCAAAGTCTTCAGGAAATCTTAATTTAGAATAATCTATACTTCGATCAACGTAATCCAGTTGTAACCCTGGTCTAAATGTAAAAGTCGGTGAAATAGGTAGTTCATAAGCGTATTGTACCCCAACCTGAGTAGAGCTAAGGGTAGAACCCGCCTGCCAATCTCTGAAAACCTGAAAACCAAGTCCGCTTCTATATTTACTCCAATAATTATCTGCAGCAAAATAAGAAGTCGTATATCTACTTAATGATCCACTAGTTGTACTATTTATACCAGGCCATTGCAATCGATTATGAACTGTTAATCTTGTAGCATGAGCACTACCCGCAAAAGCCGGATTCTGATAAGTAGGGACAGCATAAAACTGGGAAAATTGAATATCTTGTGTATAAGACTCAAATCTTACCAAAAATAAAATAAAAAGTAAAAATAGGGCACCTCTTTTCATAACCAATAATTTCCTTTACAGTACTTTTTTGTTATACGTAAACAAAAAAGAAAAGTATAAAAATAATCATATAAATTTTATCAAAAATGGTACATCCTACCATAAATACGGCTTATTGATTCTGAAGATTCAATAATCTAGTCTGATATTCAGTATATTCAGAAGCGGATATATTACCTTTTAGATCAGACAACATAGACTCTGCATAACTAATCAAGGTCATTTTTATGCACAAATTAAAGTACGCTTTTTGCAACTCAGTCGTCGGAGTAATTTGAACAATTTCAACAAGATAATCATAGGCAGCCTGTTGCTTCCCATGTTCACCCAGATACATGGTAGATTTTGTTATAGCAGTTTCAACATAAGGAGCCGAAGACATACTTTTTAAATAATATTCACAAGCTTTAGTTGAATCACCTGCACAATCATAAGAAGAGGCAATAAAGAAATTCCTTAACAGCTCTTTATCAGAATTGAGTGAAATCGTTTTCGCATTTTCTAACAAAAATTCAGTATCTCTACTTAGTGCACTTAACCATAAATGAGCAAAATTTCTTTCCCCTTCAGAAAACAAATTTAGATTTTGAATTGCCTGAATTGAAGAATATGTTTCTCTTGCTTTTTCTAAATTGTTTTTCTCAAGATAATAGGTACAAAGCGCAGATCCTGCATATACTCTGGCTTGTTCATTCTTAAATGAAGTAAATAATTTCTCAGAATCCGCAATAGAATTCTTACGCAACATCAAAAGAAAATACTGTAACCTTTCTGGTTCTCCTAACAAAATAGCTTCATTTGAATTTTTAACGGATACTACTTTTACTATTTTCTCAACTATTCCGGTTATATTTTTGTCAGGGGAAAACTTAAGCTGATTTAGAACAAAAAGAGCATCATCAACCTGATCCGAAGCAACAGAAGAAATTACATAATTTATCTGAGTGCTTCCATTACCGCCTTTTGAAGCATTCTTAAAATATTCAGAAGCTGACAAATATTGTTCTTGCTCTAACATCCAATATCCCAGAAGAGTTGAATATTCTACTGCATTATTAGATGTTGCATTTAAAAGAATTAAATCTTGGATTGCTTCAAACCGATTACCAGAATAATATTTTTTTAAAGCCCCCTGGCACTTTAAATTATCCTTATACTTTTCATTAGACTTTTTCTGACTAAAAAAATCTGTTTTTTGTAAAATATTGGATGACGAATCGTGCAAAGAATTTAAGTTGCTGTTTACAAGATAAGAATAGGTATTCGCATTTAATGAAGTGTCTTTAAATAAGGAGGTATCAAATGGAAGGTTCGACTTTTTCCCTAACTGATTTAAAATTGCGAGTTTATTGTTTAAAAAAGAGATATGCTCAGGATAATTTTCTGTTTGCATAATCGAATCCGCATCGTCAAATAAATTTTTCTTAGCTAAGAGATATAAAATATTGGTGGAAGGCACTTCTTTATTATCAAGAATTTGTTTTGCCTGAAGTAAATAATGAATAGAGGAATCGGCCAGATTAAGTTTATGGTACAATACACCTAAATTATTTTTTAGCATCCCCTCCTCAGGATATTTTTTTAATCCTTCCTGAATCTGAAAAAGCGCTTTGAATAACTCACCCGTCTCAGCATAAGTATTACTAAGACCAATGTAAGACTGAACGGTTGGGTCTCTAGATAAAGCATTTTCATAATATCCTTTTGCCGTTTCGTTATCTCCCATGAAGGCAGATAAAGAGGCAAGA
>JANYCO010000243.1 GCA_025360235.1 Cytophagales bacterium | reverse complement strand
TTCTTACATGTTGATACAGGAGGGAAAATACTCACAGAGCGTTTTGTTAAAATAGGGGAGTAACTTAATGTTCAAAACTGATTTTTTACTAAATCGTAATTCGTAATTTTTAATTCGCAATTAGCCAAAGCTTACACTCTACAAGTCAGACTCCTGGTTTTTAATTTCACCTAAATTGTAGGTTAAGACCAACCTTTTTTTTGATATTATAAAATATATAGTTACTTTTAATTTGTACAGCTGTTAAACTTATTTTCGGAATACTATTTAAACAAGATTGCAAGAGGGAAATGAGGGGATTCTTTAAAAAGGTTTTAACAAAAATACATCAAAACGGAATAAAATCAGGAAATAGTCCTTACGAAAAAGAGACGTTAATTGCTTTTAACTGGCAAATTTCCATTTGTATCCTGGTTTCCATACTTTTCATATTTCTTGGTTTGTTCTATGGATTCTATTTGCTAACCTATTTCTCGATAAGTTACCTTCTTCTTTTCTCCACTACCTATTATTGCATTTCAAACAACCATCATAATTTTGCAAAGTACATTTATCTGTTTACCACTAATTATTCCGTATTCACTATAAGTTTTTGTTTTGGCTATGAGGCGGGGTTTTATTTCTACTTTTTCACTACTCCTTTAACGGTCTATATCACCTTTAGTAATTCTAAAACCGTTTTTATTTATCTAGCATTATGTACTTATTTAGTAAACGCAATCGTTCTGAATTTTTTGTTTAATAGCCACTCATTAGTAAATCCAGGGCTAATAAACGATACTACAATAAACATACTTTTCAATCTGAATCTATTAACAGCATTTTTCATGATCTTCATGCTGATAAGTTCATTTATGCGCATAAACATTCTTAAAACAAAGGAAGCCGAAGAGTTATATCAAAAACAAAGAATCCTGGAAGCCGAAATTCATCAGAAACAATTAAATGAAACAAAAGTACATTACCAATACCAGAAACTTGAAAGCGAGTATTTGCAACTTGATATGTTCAACCATATCATTTCTCATAACCTAAGAGGTCCTATCTCCAGGGTAAGTGGTCTGTTAGAATTGTTAAAACAATTTCCATATACCTCTGATGAGCAGCAACAGCTAATGGTACATCTTAATACAAGCGTTTTAATGATTGACGAAGTGATTAAAGATCTTAATCACATTCTTGTACAAAAAAAACTGGGTCAGGAATCAACCGACAAAATAACGCTTCATGAGATTTTAAAAGAAGTCAAACTTCATCTTCTGGAGGAAATAAAAGTCAGCGACGCAAGAATAGAAGAGCATTTTTTTGTTGGGGAAATCTCTTGTGTGAAAGGTATTTTGATCAGTATATTTTACAACATGATCTCCAACAGCATTAAGTACGCAATACCCAATGAGAACCCAAGGATCATAATAATTGCCGAGATTATAAATAATCAATTAGTACTTACCTTTAAAGACGAGGGAATCGGTTTTGATACTGAAAAATACGGAGACAAATTATTCAGACTCTATAGTAGATTTCATAGTCATGTGGCGGGAAAAGGTATGGGACTTTTTCTTGTAAAGTCACATGTAGATATGTTGGATGGTAAAATTACTTTTGAAAGTGCTCCGCGAAAAGGAACAAAATTTAGTATAACCCTTCCGTTAAAAGATAGTCTGTAGATTATTCGAATGTAGTTTGTCTGAACTATGATCACGCTGGTTGACTGATAGGAATGATATGATTGGAAGTGTTTGAGCCTTTTCCATAATTGTCAACATAAGGGTTAAATAGAACCCAACGGTTTCAAATATAAAAAATCAGTTACAAAATGCTGATTGGTAACAGAAAAAATTAAGATGATCATGTTCATCAGTCAACAAGCGTGATCATAGTTTAGACAACCTACTCTTTCAAAACCTTCTTACAAATTTTGTGTGACCGACAGCTCAGATAAACATAATACATTCCACTTGCTTCATTTTCAAGATTTATTGTTTTAGAATAAACATCTCCCGAATTTTCTTCACTTAAATCGTAAATAATTTCTCCAAGAAGATTAATAATTTTTATGGAAACAGATTCTCCATGTCCTATATTTCCTGATACCATAATCATTCCTTTAGTTGGATTGGGAACAATCTGAAGTTGTATACTTTCTATTGGCCTAACATATTTCACCTCAGAATATGTTACATTTCCATCTGCATCGTATTCCGCAATCCGATAATAAACAATTTCCTGGGTTTCAAAAAAATCTGCAAACGTATAAACTCCAACAGTACTGTTGCTTCCGGATGATTTTATTTTCCCTATTGAATTAAAAGTAATTCCATCATAGGATCTTTCAATTTCGAAATAACTAACATTAAGTTCATGAGAAGTAATCCAATCTAATCCGGCCTGATTTCGCGAAGTTAGTTTTGCTTCAAAACTCATAAACTCTACTGGTGCCGCGCAATTTAAAATGGCTTGCACAGGTACGCGTCCGCAACTGCCCGGAGCGGAAATGTTCCACTTATAGAAATAAGTCCAGGGACAAGTCATCCAGGTTGGTTTATTAGAAACGAAAGTAAATGTTGATGGAACATTGTATGCTGCAGGATTGCAAGCTACCGGAGCCATATTGGTTTTCATCAACCACATTGCACTGTTACCCGTAGTGCTGCCGTCAATTGAAACTCGGTAAATTCCGGCTGCTGGAAGAGTTACATTAACCGGAACGGTGAGCATGGTATACGGTGATCCTCCCATTCCACCTACTAGACTATAGGCATAAGGAGTGCTTTGTGCCAGAAGTACATTACTGGTAGTGTAAAAGGACAATACCACATTTCCATTACAGGGTGTCCACTGATTACAATACCCATACATGATCACACTGTTGATCTTGATATTTGGTTTTAAAGTTTGAAATTCTAAATAGAAATCACCTGCTCCACCTGAACCGTAAAGATTATCTCTTCGGTCTTCATTACTACCAATCCCTCCACCAATATCTCCTCGGTCGGGGCCAACAGTGTAAGAAGTTAGCGTCGCATCTTCCACATAGTAAATCGTAGTGGCACTAATAGGAGGTGTTGTAAACGAATTCGTATTTGTTCCGCCGGCAAGAATACTTCCTCCGGTTGAAGTCGCATACCAATTAAAAATACCTGTACCGGTAACTGAGAGTCCAACTGTTGAATTTGCTGCACAAAATGAAGCATCATTTGGAGTGTAGGTAAGTGAGGAAGCTAAAATAATATCATCAGTTCTCATTCCACATAATGCATCGGTTACTTCGACTACATAAGTACCTGCAGTAGTTGCCAAATATGTAGAAGCAATTGCACCAGAAATAACGGAGCCGTTCTTTTTCCAAACATAAGTTAAGCCAACCCCGACTATTCCAGAATTTAGTGTAGCACTTGCCGGAGCACAAAGCGTAGCATCCGTTCCAAGATTGACAGAAAAATTATTTGTTACGGTAATTAAATCAGAACGATAACAAGAGGGAGGTGCTGTTTCGCGTGTACATACTTCGTAGACCCCTGTGAGTGTGGCTGTGTAGCTACTTGAAATAGCACCACCTATCACTACTCCGTCTTTTTTCCATATAAACTCAGGTGCTGTTCCGGTTACTCCACTATTCAAAATTACTCCACCCGGATTTCCACACAAAGAAACACTTGCCACACCACTGTTGATATTAGGAACAGGACCTGGTGCCCCGAAAGCACATCCTGCAGTAAAAGAAATATCGTCCAATGCAAAATCATTTCCGGTAGCAGTAGTATTATCGTTTGTTATACAAATTGAGATCGGACCTGCCACTGCTCCTGAAGACCAGATATAAGTATAATTCGTCCAGGAACCTATTGAACCGGGCGAAATAATAGACGTACCGACAATAGCCCCATTAATTCTAAATTTAATTTGTCCAAGTGTAGCAGGATTATTGTCGTCAAAGAGCGTAGCGATAGAGGTAGTAAAATAATAATTGGTGAAGGCCTGCACGGTTACGGTCTGGCACCAGACATCAACACCAAGAGAACTGTTTCCATCGACCAGCATAGCCATATTATCAGCAGAAGGAGAATTATCCGTAAAAGTATGAGTGATTGCACCATTATTATTGGGAAGACAACAGTGGAAATTTTGATAAATATCATTGGTGACACAATATTCTCCTGCGTTAGAATATCCAGTCTGGTAGGCATCTCTGGCACCACATCCACCTGACCCACCAACACAACTCAAGCAGTGTTGGGTATAACCGGAAGTAAAACCACTACTCCCTGAAGAGAAATCTCCGTTTACAATAAGATTTTGTCCATCAGTAGATGTAGTACACTGGGCTAATGAAGTTATGACAGACGAAATTAAGAACAAGGATATAAAGATTACTTTCTTTATGTTCGATGATGATTTAATGGTTGTTTTCATTTTTGAGTAAGTAGGTATCTTTTATTATTGAACTATTATTTTTTGTTGTATATTTTTATTTTTAGTAGAAAGAGATAAGAAGTACAAACCTGCTTTTAATTCATTGTTATAGACAAAGCTGTTTAACCCTTCTTTCCCTTCGATACTTTGACCGAAAATTTTATTTCCAAATACATCTGTAATTGTTAATTCAATTTCATCCTTTTCATAAAGTATAAAATCAAATTGAGATGATGCACCTTTTCTGATCGGGTGAGGATAAATAGTTAGCGTGAGATCACTCTGATAATGAATAACAACAATAGAAGAATAGGAATATGTATTGTTCTGATCAACTTGTTTAATCCTGTAATAAGAAGTTCCTTTTATTGGATAGTAATCCTCGAAAGAGTAATCGATTAGTGAATTGCTATTCCCGCTTCCTGTTACTTTCCCTATCGATTCAAAATTCATTCTGTCATTTGATCTTTCGATTTCAAAATAAGCGTTGTCTTTTTCTGAAGCCGTTGTCCAGGACAAATTAGAGCCTCTGTCTTTTACTTCAGCAGAAAAATTCAATAAAGTTATTGGAGCAGGAATACTACATCCATTGGAAGTAGCCACTACCGGTACTCTGCTGCATACAGTACCGGTAGAAATCTGCCAGTCATAAAAATAGGAGTAGCCCGTTGGGTCCCAGGTTGCGTCTTGACCTGTAATGGTAAGCATGCCAGAAGTGGGAGTGGAGTTATAGGAATAAGAGGCACCACTTGGCACATAATACAGATCACAATAAGGAATTGATGTAGTTCCCTTCCCGTCCATTTTCCAGTTTGTGACATTGGCAGGTACAGTAATTCCAATCGGAAGTACTTTGGCATTCCAACCAGTAGTAGCACTGGACACTGGAACGTCAACTGTATTCATAACAGCTCCCGTTTGATCAAGGATTCTAACATTTACAAAATAAGTAGTTCCTGCAGTATTGATCCATGCCCAAATTTTTACTGTATTTATAGTTACCGTTTGCGCACCAGTATTAAAATTAAGACGGAATCTATAATCGTCTGTTGCTGCAGTTCTTCCAAACCCACCACCAATCTGACTTGTAGGTCCAACTTGTCCTGCTACCGAAGAAGCGTCTTCTGCCCAATAAGTAATTGTAGTACAACATGGAAGCGAAGGACTGTAAGTAAGTCCTGCAGTAAGCGAACTGCCTCCGGTTTGAGAAGCATACCATTTGTAGGTGCTTGCACCTGAAACCGATAAATTTACCACACCTGCCCCTGTACGACAACCATCTGTAGGAACAGGCAAACCTGCAGCTGCAGTAGCCGTCACAGAAGCGGTCACATCTGCACAACCTACTGATGACACTACAACCGTATAATTACCGGCAGTCCTAACATTCAGCAAATACCTGTTGGTTTCACCTGGTATTGTCACTGCATTTTTTTGCCAGGCATAAGTAACAGTTGTTGGACTGAAATCATTTCCGTCAAGGTCTTT
>JANYCO010000234.1 GCA_025360235.1 Cytophagales bacterium | reverse complement strand
TGCCGCTGAAAAAAAATGATTTTCTGAAGCGCCCTTTTCCAAAGCATAGATACAATCCCGATGACCTGTTAATTGGGCTGTTTTTTCTACTTGTATTGAGGGCATTGCGATCATATTTACCATAAAATTAAGCATTTATAGCCACAAAAACCATTTAGTTATACACAACGTAAAATACTAAACAAACCATTAAATTTCAAATATTTAGGAAGAATCACGGCCTTCAGCCAAATTCTGAATTATACATTTGAAATATGAATTATAAAATCTTTTATGGCTAAAGACAAGATTTTGCCAATAGGCTAAAAGTTATAACTTGCATAAAACAACCAAACGATGAAACGCCTTTTCTTCTTTTTAATTTTACTAATCCCTTTTTCACTTTTCGCTCAGAAAGGCTATAAAGTGGGTGACAAAGTAGATGATTTTTCCCTTCTTAATGTGAAGGACAAATCAACTGTTTCTCTCAGTAATTTTTTTTCAAAAAAAATTGTGGTGATCGTCTTTACCAGCCATAACTGTCCTTATACAAAGATCTACGAGCAGAGAGCCAAAAGTTTTATCCAGGATTACGAAAAAAAGGGTGTTGGTTTTCTTTTGATAAACCCAAACAATCCTGCTAGCAATCCGGAAGAATCAACCGAGGAAATGGCAAAGGCGGCGAAAGAAAGAGATTATGTATCACCTTATCTTTCCGATTCTACTCAGACCGTTTGTGATAAATTTGGCGCTACCAAAACACCGGAAGTATTTATTCTGAAAAACCAGGGCAGTCATTTTGTATTGAAATACAAGGGTGCTATTGACGATAATCCCCAGGTAGAAGATAAAGTCTCTTCCAGGTATGTGAAAGAGGCCCTAGAGGCGCTGCTCAACAATCAAACTGTAAAAATTACCGAGAAGAAGGCTACCGGGTGCATGATCCATAGGTAGTAAAGAGGGAACAGTAACAGTAACATTTACTTTAAATACCCGTTTGCTGTTACTGTTTACTTAAAATAAAATTTGGAGTTTTCATTTAAACTACTAACTTTGCAATTCAAAGTACTTTTGTATGGAAGAAAAAGAACATTTGCAGCAATTACAGGAGATCCGGTCTTTGATGGAACGGTCTACCAAATTCGTTTCACTTAGCGGCTTATCAGGCATTGTAGCCGGAAGCATTGCGCTAATAGGCGCGGGAATTCAATACCAGTATATGGAAAAAGCCGGAAGATATGCTACTTGCTTAAAGGTAGATCGTGAATTTATTATTTTCTCAGCCATTAATTTCTTAAGTATTCTTATACTTGCATTGGTATCTGCCTATTATTTCACGCAAAGAAAAGCAAAGAAAAATCATCAATCCGTATGGGACAGCAGCAGTCAGCGGTTGATGATGAACCTGGCCACTCCCCTCGCCTGTGGCGGGTTATTCTGTGGAGTACTTTATATTTATGGTGTTATAGGTCTGATCGCTTCATGTACTTTAATTTTCTATGGACTCGCCCTTGTCACAGGCAGTAATTTTACGTTGCGTGACATCCGCTATCTTGGTTTTGCTCAAATAGCATTGGGTTTCCTTGCTGCGATTTACATTGGACTTGGATTACTATTCTGGGCGTTGGGTTTTGGCGTGCTGCACATTGTCTATGGGGTGGTGATGTATTATAAGTACGATAGGAATAATGGATAATTGTTAATTGATAATGGATAATTATAGTAACAATTAAACTTTGCTTTTGGTAGAAATAAATTAAGAATTAAGAATTATTTGAAAGGGATTATTACAAATATCAATAAGGCATTTGAAAACCGCATCCGACTTGGGGTGATGTCGGTGTTGATGGTAAACGATTGGGTTGATTTCAGCAGGCTCAAAGAATTGCTTGAGGTAACGGATGGAAATCTTGCCAGTCATATCTCAGCACTTGAGAAAGAGGAATACATCCAGGTACGCAAAGCCTTTATCGGAAAGAAACCTAATACCTCTTATGCCATATCAAAAGCCGGAAGAAAAGCTTTTCAGGAACATATAAATGCACTTGAAAATTTAATTAAAGCCAGAAAACAATAAATACTATTTTTTTTGGTTTTATACTTTGAAATACAAAGTACTTTATAAATTGACAATTATGAAAAAACATAAACTGCTACTATCGCTCTTGCTTACCGCTTTGTACGATTACCTGTTCTGGAATCAGAATATGGGCATAAACGTTTTAGTGCTCTTTATACTTCTGGTATCAGCAGCATTATATTTCAACCCTGAAGCTATAAAAAAGACTTCAGTGAAAATTGTACTGTCCGGAACTCTGCTTTGCGCTTTACTTGTATTGCTCTACGGTTCTACCATAACCAAGGTATGTTATTTGTTTTCATTCGCTGTGCTTATAGGATTCATTCACCAACCTGAATTAAAAACTATATATAATTCCTTTCTTACTTATCTCTTATCGGTTTCACAGTCCATTAAAAATGTTATTGATCTCTATAACGATTCGGAAAACGGAAAACTTAAAAAAGCATTTTCTTATATACCGCTTACTATAACTCCATTTATTATCCTTATTATTTTTTACTGGATCTTCAAATTTGCAAACCCTGTTTTCGACCAACTCTCCAGCAATCTCTGGAACAAGATATGGGAAGACATAAGTCAATTCTTTGGTAACTTTTCATTCCTACACGCATTATTTATACTGTCCGGCTTATTGATAATTTTCTCCATTATTTTTAACAGGGATCTTCAGCAATTATTGAAGTTAGAAACTCCACTATCCGATTATTTCATAAGGAGCAAAAAAAGCATAGCAGAGTCGAAAAAATATTCAGAAGGTTTTGGAGAACTTTTTATTGGCCTAAAAAATGAATACCGAATCGCATTAATCATGACCGTTATGATTAATACTCTTTTGTTAATTGTAAACTATATCGATGTACAATGGCTTTGGTTTAATTTTGATTACAGTCAAACACAAAATCTTGCACAGTTTGTGCACGAAGGTACATGGCTCTTGATATTGAGTATTCTTTTTTCAATGGCCATAATCTTATTTTTTTTCAGAGCCAATATTAATCTTCTTAAAAATAACAAAACGCTAAAGATCCTTGCCTATGTCTGGATCGCTCAGAACGCAATATTAGCCACATCTGTAGCCATGAGAAATTATCATTATATCCATCAACATGGGTTAGCCTATAAACGGATTGGCGTGATTGTATTTCTTATTCTTGTAATAGTTGGGCTGATAACACTCATCGTTAAAATCAAAGATAAAAAATCCAGCTTCTTTTTATTCAGAACAAACAGCTGGGCATTATATTTTGTAATGCTACTGACTAGTTGTCTTGATTGGGATATGATTATTATTAATAACAACATAAATCATCCGAATGCTCCCGGGATCGACAAAGAATTTCTACTCACGTTGTCCGATAAGACCCTTTATGTATTGAGCCAAAACAAATTTTTCTTTCCTGAAACGAAATATGTTGACGACAAAGTTCAGCCTTATTCAGATTATATCGATAAACGAGTACAAAATTTCATACAAGAATATCCAAAGAAAAACTGGCAGTCCTTTAATGCAGCAGAAAATAATTGCTATACTAAATTAACAACCAAAATAAATAACTAATACCATGAAAAAAAATGATTTATTATTAATTGGAGCGGTGGCCTTATACAGCTACCTCTTTTACAACCATTCGGCAGGTGCAAATTTTTTATTATTCAACTTGTTTTTGATTTTTGCCCTTATTGCAAAAAATGGTGTCTATAAAAATGTATTCAATCTCTCTTGGTGGCTTGCTATAGGTGGGAGCATGTTCACTTCAGGTTGTATTTTACTTTATGGCAACACGATATCAATTGTAGCAAATATTATTTCCATTAGTCTGGTTTCCGCCTTTAGTGTTGAGAAAGGCTCATCGCTCCTGTTTGCCGGACTCTATTCTATTTACTCTTACTTGTCTTCGATTGTAATGATGTTTGTAGATTGGGCTGAAAAGCAAAAAAAGAAAGAGAGCGAAGGAAGAAAAGCAGGAGTAAAATTATTTCTCTTTATTATTCCAATAATTATTTCCCTTATATTTTTCTTCCTATACAGAGATGCAAATCCATTATTCAAAAATTTCACTTCAAACCTGACACTAGATTTCATAACCTGGTCATGGGTAAGATTTATACTTGCCGGATTTATTCTTCTTTACGGATTCTTGTACCACCGTTCTATAGCCGTCATAGCTACTGCTGATTCAATGGCTCAAAGTACTCTTTACAATACCAACTTCACTGCAGAAAATAATTCTTTATGGGGTTTTAAAATCGAACTCTCCAACGAACTTATGTCCGGTATAATACTTTTCTCCCTCTTAAATATTCTTCTTCTTTTTGTAAATGTATTAGATTTTCAATACTTATGGATCTCTGATTCATTGCCGGAAGGTTTGAATTTTTCCGAATCTGTACACCAGGGAATTGGCACTCTGATTACATCAATTGTTTTTGCTGTCCTAATTATCCTGGTTTATTTCAGAGGTAATATAAACTTTCACTCGTCCGGCAAAACAATCAAATTCCTGGCCTATATCTGGATTCTTCAAAATGCCTTTATGATTATTTCAACGGTAATGCGAAATCAACAATATATAAACGAATACAGTTTAACCTATAAGAGAATTGGGGTTTATGTTTATTTGATTCTTGCGCTCATTGGAGATCGG
>JANYCO010000230.1 GCA_025360235.1 Cytophagales bacterium | reverse complement strand
AATTGTTATAGAAAACAAAATATTCATCTGCTGGGATCTTGCCATTCTTACCAAGCATAAACGCAGAAGCATCCAAATCCATTGCATAATGGCCGGTATCCCAGCCAAGACCAATCATTATTTTTTTTAAGGTTGGTTCTTCTTTTGTTAAATTAAGAGAACTCCCTTTTGAGATATTAATTGACATACTTTATTCGTTTTTAAAAAAATCGTCGATTTTCTTTTGTTTGTTTTGATCAAATTTTGGAGTCTCGTCATTCAGAAAATTATCCAACAACTTTTTCTTATCCTCTCGCTTTTTTGATGTTGCTTTATTTTCAACTTGACTATTTAGAATCTGAGTTATTTTTAAGTGATTTTTCTCGTCCTCAATTCTTTTCTTTTCTTCCTCTTCTGCCTTAAGTTTATTTTTTATATTTTCATAATCACTAGATACTGTTTTATCGGTTTCGAGTTCTTCAAGTTCCTTTCCTACCTTACCATCTTTGAGCATGAATTCGGTTAATGCTTCAGATTCTGATTCAACCTGCATGATTTTCATCTCATACTTATCAAATTCGGTAAGAGGAGAATAATTCAAGCCTTCCAATTGTTCGGCAATTTCTTTTTGCGCTTTTGCGCTAGACATCTTAGCTGAAAGAATAGATTCTTTTGCTTTCGCTTCTTCCAGTTTTCCCTGCATCCTGTCCAATTGCGTTTTTAATTGCTCAACAGTGTTGCCGGAGTTTTCAGCTAAAATATTATATTGTTCATATTGCTTTTCTGCAATGGCCTTTTTCTCCAATGCTCTTTTACCCAATTCATCATCACCGGTTTTAATAGCTGTCGCTGCCTTATTAAACCAGCTTTCAGCATCAACTCTGTATTGTTCTGTTTGTTTTACAAGGTTTTTATGATTGTCAATTGCCTTATTTAACGCATCTGTAGACCTTGAAATGGTTTGTTCCATTTCTGCTACAGCAAGTTTCATCATTTGAATAGGATCTTCAACAATATTCTTATTGTCTGTCGTCTTAGAATTAAATAATGTACTTAGTCGTTGAAGTATCCCCATAATGGATTAACCATTTATATGGCAAAATAGCTAATTCTTTAAATTATATCAAATACTATTATTAATGGTTAATTGTTAATTGATAATGGATAATGGATAATGGGCTATTATTGATAGGCTGTAAATCAGTAACTTGTAATACAACTAAAGAAATTTAGATATTAGATCCTTATCATTTGAAACAAACATTTATCATTAACAATTATCCATTCTCAATTAACCATTAATCATTAACCATTAAAAAAAACCTTTTCCTTGCCTAACTAGTATGATTTCGTTGTCTGTACAATCCAAAATCGTGGAGGCTTCATTACCTCCAAAACCTGAATTTATGATCAAATCAACATGGTGTTTGTAGCGCTCAAAAATAACTTCGGGGTCGGTTGTATATACCAGAATTTCATCCGTGTCTTTAATAGATGAATTGAGTAATGGGTTTCCCAATTCTTTTACAATCATACGTGGAATAGTATGATCGGGGACTCTGATACCTATTGTATTTTTTTTGGTGTGTAAAATTTTAGGAACGTTGTTGTTAGCATTGAGAATAAAGGTGTAGGGACCAGGAAGTGATTTTTTCATTAGTTTAAAAACTTCTGTACTTAAGTTTCTGGTATATTCCGAAATATGACTTAGGTCGTAACAAATAAATGAAAGATTTATTTTCTTCGTATTAATGTTTTGAATCTTACATAAGCGCTCCACCGCACGTACATTATGGATGTCGCAGCCAATGCCGTATACTGTGTCGGTGGGATAAATAATGATTCCGCCTTTTCGCAATACTTTTAGTACCTCATCTATTCTATTGGGTTGTGGATTTTCAGGATGGATCTCGAGGTATTCAGCGGGCATTTTTAAATTATGAGTTATGAATTTTTAGTTTTGAATTAAAATTAAGAAGGAGGAAAGAATTGTATAAAACTTTTCTTTCCTCCCTCTTCTTCTTTAATTTTTTTCCTCTCTAATAAGCTCTCACCACTTTCCCTTCCATAAAGAAGATAAAAGCTTTATTCACCACTCTGTTTCCACCTGGAGTTGGATAGTCGCCAGTGAAGTACCAGTCGCCGAGATGGCTTGGACAAGATTTATGAAGATTGTCTACGGTTTGATACACGACTTGTATTTCGGCTTTGCAATCTTTTGGTGTTACGATTTCTGCAATTTTATTAGAAACTTGTTCGTAGGTAAATGGAGCGTATAATTCTTTTACATGGTTCACCACATTACCACTAAGGTTAGCGATAGATGCTTTACATTTTTCTAAAACTGAATCAAGTAAATTCTCTTGTTTTGTTTCTTTAAGTAATTCCAACATCGCTCTGAAGGCCACGAATTCCTTTACTTTCGACATGTCTATACCGTAACAATCGGGATATCTAATCTGAGGAGCCGAAGAAACAATAACTATTTTTTTCGGACCAAGCTTATCAAGCATCTTGATAATGCTTTTTTCCAAAGTGGTACCCCTTACAATTGAGTCGTCGATGATAACAATATTGTCGACACCTTTTTTAATAACTTCATAAGTGGTATCGTAGAGATTTGTAACGAAATTATCTCGGGTAGCATCTGAAGTAATGAAAGACCGCAGTTTAGCATCTTTGATTACCATTTTCTCTACTCTTGGGCGGAAAGACAATGCTTTGTCAAGGTCTTCGCCTTTTAACACACCATCGGCAACTGCTTTTTTGCGGAAGCGTGCAGTATATTCTTCAATACCTTCCATCATTCCTAAGAAAGCTGTCTCGGCAGTATTTGGCACATAGGAGAATACTGTATTTTCTATATCGTAATTTACAGCTTCCAATATTTGAGGATATAAACAGAAGCCTAATTTTTTTCTTTCTGAATAGATATCAGGATCAGAAGCACGAGAGAAATAAATGCGTTCAAAAGAACATGATTTTTTCTCTACTTGTTCGATGAATTGTTTTTGCGAATAACTACCGTCCTTCTCAATAATCAAGGCATGCCCCGGATCCACTTCTTTTATTTGATCGTAATCTAC
>JANYCO010000051.1 GCA_025360235.1 Cytophagales bacterium | reverse complement strand
TATTTTTGGGGGTACAGCAACTTCCGGTGTTGCTGTTTTTGTTAATGCAGCTGGCGTACTAGGCACAAGTACATCATCCCAAAGGTTTAAAAATAATATAGAGACACTTTCAACTGACATATCGAAAAAAATATATGATATGCGCGTTGTTGATTTTTATTATAATGACGATCCATCAAGAATTCAGTATGGGATGATTGCTGAAGAAATGGCTGAAATAATGCCTGAAATTGTAGTAAGAGATAATGATGAAGAAGACGGATTACCTCGTGCCATACAATATCATTTGATTCAACCTTTAATGATCAAGGAATTGCAGCAGCATGAAATTAAGCTAGACGCCGTGCCAGCCTATCAGGTTTATACCATTGCAAATCAGCCTATTACTTTAGACAGCGGAAATATTACATTGATGAGTTCCAGAACTTTAAGTACTAATTCAGCTTTGTCAAATGTAGAATTTGTATTAGATGGAAAAAAAGTGATAATTCATATTCCATCAATGACGATATCTTCAATTAACGGATCTGCAACTTTGATTAATATATTTAGCGATGAAAATCCAATGCCAAGCAATTTTACTTCAACTCAAAACCTTGAAGTACCTTGTACATTGATTGAATCGGGCATTCGAATAAACGGTATTATTAGCGTAAACAGTAATAAAATTACAATTTCTAAATTTGATGAATCTGTAATTAAAACACCATTTACAACAAAAGGTATCAGTATATTTTATATATTGGAATAGAATGTATTCTAAATTATCCACTTACAGTATTTATTCTGAAAGTGGATAGATTAAGATTCTTAAGAAAGAGTGCTTTAGTGATTTAAATCAAAAAAATATGAGAAAATATGTTTAATTCCTGCCATAAAACTATAAATTGCTTTTTTTTACTCATGGGTGGAATTGCATTTACACCTCTTAAAAGTGAATTAATAAATAATTCCCATTCTATTTTTAATGAGGACTATTCAGAACTTAATCTAATGGATAGAAGAATCATCAAATCAGAAAATTCTTCAATGGAATATATTTTGATTTCCAATGAAATGATAAAAGAACCTCTAACCACGATTTTAAATGATGGTTTGCTCTCGGTTGCATGGGAGAGTGAGGAGCATACTTTTTTTATCGTCGATTCTTATGAATATGATAAAAATTTACTTTCGGAATTAGATTTTAATGAAGTCATTGAAAAAAACCTTATAACGATTGAATCTTTTTTTGGTTCCCATTGTAAAAAATTGCTTCAAGGACCACCAGGACTTAATGGAACAACAGGAGCTACGGGAGCTAATGCTCCAGGGGGACCAGGAGCTACAGGAGCAATAGGGGCAACAGGAGAGTCATCAGCTCTCATCGGACAAACTGGGCCTACAGGAAATACAGGAATAGCTGGTGCTACTGGCTTAACAGGAAATACTGGTTCAATCGGTTTAACAGGAATCAAAGGCTTTAAAGGTATAACAGGAGCTACAGGTCTTGGAAATACAGGAGCCACAGGCTCGACAGGTTCAATCGGGGCTACAGGATCTACCGGGATTAGCGGAACAACCGGGGCTACAGGTCTCATAGGTGCAACAGGATCTACCGGCATTGGGATTACAGGAGTCACAGGTACGACCGGCATAACCGGAGTAACCGGATCTATTGGAGCAAGTGGGGCTATAGGTGCCATCGGTGCTACTTCTCTAAATGGGGTTACTGGAATAACAGGATCTACAGGTTCTACCGGATCCATTGGAAGTATAGGAGCTACAGGAGTTCAAGGTGTTCAAGGTTTAACCGGCTCGACAGGTTCAATAGGGCATACAGGCTTAACAGGAATAGCTGGTGCTACAGGCTTAACAGGATTAACCGGGACAACAGGTGTTCAAAACACCATTATCGGTATTGCTTCCGGACAAACAATGACTGATGGCAGTAGAAACGTACATATTGGCGCTGAAAATGGAGTCGATAGTTTGGGATCAAATAATACGCTCGTTGGTGCCATTACAGCGGGTATAGTTGGTCCTGGCACTTTTACTGGCAGTAATAGTGTATATATTGGCGAACAAATAGGTCAACAAACAACAACAGGCTTTAGTAATATAATTGTCGGGACCGGTTCAGCAACTTCATTACAAACAGGCTCTAACAATACTATTTTTGGTAGTCAATCCGCTACTACACTTAACTCGGGAAATAATAACATTGTTATAGCAGACGACTTAACTATAGGTAGTATTGCAAATGTAAATAACATGATTGACATAGGAAGCGTAGGAGTATCAATAACATCGGGCAATCAAAATGCTATTTTTATAGGAAATCCAGGAATCCAAACAAGCTGTACAATTGCCGGTATTAGTGGTAGAACATCAACTGGAGGTCTTCAACTTTTTGTTAGTTCAGCACCCCTTGGCCTTACTGAATTAGTGGGTAAACTTGGAACGATTTCTTCATCTCAAAGATTTAAAAATAGTATTGAGACGCTTTCGACAGAAATATCTAGAAAGATCTATGACATGCGAGTTGTTAATTTTTATTATAATGATGATCCTCTAAAAATTCAGTACGGGATGATCGCTGAAGAAATGGCGGAAATAATGCCTGAAATTGTTGTGAGAGAAAATGATGCTGACGAGTTGCCGTTTACCATTCAATATCATTTGATTGATCCCTTAATGACCAAGGAATTGC
>JANYCO010000184.1 GCA_025360235.1 Cytophagales bacterium | reverse complement strand
GGTGGTGGGGGAAGCTCTACAGGAGATTTTAAATATACTAATTCAGCTCCTATGCCAATGTCTGTTGGGGGTTTTCCTGAGGGAACGACTTTTGATAACGTCTCGCTACAAGAATTATGGACAGGTTTATTATATTCAAATTCTGGATTGCCTTCATTTAGTGATTTTAGTATTGATATCCCATTATTACCTCCTGCTTTGGAAGTTGGTGAAGACATACCTGCTGGTAACTATTTTGCAGACTGGGTTATCGTAAACCCTATGTTATTAGCACCTAATTCAATAATTATTACTTATGTGAATGAATCGCTTGTGTTAGCTGATCACATAGACAATACTGGTCAATATGAAGTAACTTTGCCTGAAATATTTTCTGTAACACCAACGACGATTAGTTTTAAGATAGAAGCGCAAAATACTCTTGGGGATAGTTTTATGAAATTGTTTGATATACCAGTTCAAGATAGAATATTTGTTGGGGAAAGCGCTTTGACAACTTTAACTTCAACTAATGTTAAGGCGCTAAGATTGGCAACACTAACTGATAACATCAATGGTGATTATGCTATGTTACCTGGTGGCTACAAATGGTTTTGTTATCCAACATCAATGGGAACTAGAGTTAACTTTACTGATGTGAGTACTGGCTTAGATGTACCTGTTATAGATCCTGAAATTGTGAGCATTACTAATAATTTTGCAGTGACACAAACTTATTATTGCTATCGTTCATTTTATGAGCTAAATGGTAGTATAACAATAAATATAAAATAAATGCTTGATCCAAGAACGTTAAGAATTTTATGTATTCAAGGAGGAGGTACTCGTGGAAGAGCTCCTCAAAGATTTTTAAGCAAATTTTGTGCACAATTTGGCATCATACCGACAGAAATATGGAAATATTTTGATGTAATTTGTGGAACTTCTAGTGGAGCAATGCAAGGAGCTGCATATGCTAATGGGTATTCTCCAGACGACCCCATGTTAAATGATTTTGTACTTACTCAGTCAAAGTCTGTTTTTACCACTAGAAGCTTCCCTATTGGCTGTGATGCTACTACCTTATCTAATAGAATAGATACTTTTGTACAAGAAGTAGCATTAGTCTTAGCAAATGAGCCTTTTTATAGGTCGGTATGTCGAGGAGATAGCGGTGGAGCGATCAGTAATTTTGGTGATCTCATTTTACAAAAAGGTCTTTATGATTTGTTTGGTGAGACTAAAATTAATGAACTAAATACAAGTGTTTTATTTCCTGCTTATGAATTAGATAGAAATAGATTTACTTATTTCTCTGATTATACTGGTAGTAATATTTACACTGGTGCTAATTCTAGAGTTTTTGATGTTACTACCGCCTCTGGGGCAGCTCCAATTTATTTACCATCATATAGTTTTGAAGGTAGAACATATTTAGATGGTGGATTATTTAATAACTACCCTATACAAGCTGGTATATCTTTAGCTAAAGAGAAGAATGCAGCAGCATATGCGAGAGGTGAAGCGCCTTTAGCCAATAGGGTTGTAGTTCTTGGTCTTTCTACAGGTAGAGCAAAAGATAATTTCATGGGTGATACTTCAGGTGATCCTACAAGTAGTATGTTTGCCTTGATGAAGTCTTTATATTTTATTAGCAGTAATGGTCAAGTTGAAGCATCAGATTTAGATATTAGAATGCTATCAGATAGCACATTAGAACAAATTTATTATTATAAGTTTGAGAATCCTTATTCTCCTTATTTAAATGAAGCATTAGATAAATCTGATGATGAATTTTTCGCGGCAATGGACCAAGCTACTGATATAACTTATAATAATGATCAGGCAGCTATTATAGATATTTATGAGAGGTTAGTGGCGTGACAATACTACAAGGTGGTATACCGATTACAGGCTTTATAAGCCCAACAGACGTGGTTGATTTATATCCAACTCATAGAGACGAGTATGGATATGGTGGTCATAGAACAGTTCCCACTTTAACTGCTAGAGATAATATAAGTTCTTTGCGTCGTGTTCAAGGAATGACATGTTATGTGTTAGATGTTAACACATATTATGTATTATACAATGGTGTTGCTAACACTGACTGGAGACCCATATTTAATTTCTTTAATGGTGATTTACAACTAGGTATTAATTTACCTGAGAATTATATTTTAATCGGTGATGTTACTGGTAAGGCTGTGCCTTCGCCAGCTCTTATAGATGTCAAAGCTGATTTAATGCTAACTCGTCAAGCCGATTATATAATCGGCCATCCTTCGCCTAAGTTACCTAATGCTCAGGTATTAAGTACCATGATGGATGGATTATTATATAGCACTGGTGGAGTTATTAGCACTACCCCTACTGGAGGTGGGGGTAGTGGCCTCAATATTAACTTGGTTGGTGAAGTTACTGGTAATGGTATTGTTGGAGGAGTTGTTCCAACTGTATTACAGTTAACACTTGATCAAATTAAATTGGCTGTTGCGACAGTTGATTTAAATAATAACAGAATCAAGAATCTTAATTCTGTTGTAGAGGAAATTGATGATGCAATTAACTATGACTTTTTAGATAGAGTTATTGATGGAACGTTAACTGTAACAGGTGGTGGTAGCGCAATTGCTAGAATAAAGCGTATTACTAGTGATCTCGAGGTAGATAGTCAATTACAAAGGATAATATTTGGGACTCAAAGTGTTCCCGAAAGCCTTGGTGGTTTTAGATTAGATAATGCTAGAGCTCCAGGTCTTGTACCAACAGAAACAATATTAGCCTGGGGAAATGTTGAATTATCTGGATATAGGATAAATCACATAACTGATTCCACTGAAGGAATTGGTATTTGGAAACTACAGAGTTTCGTAAATAATGTCATTGTAGATATTTTTCAGATTAAAGATAATAACTTCAATTTATTTGGTCACAGAGTGACTAATGCAGGTGACCCTGTAGATGCGCAAGATTATATTACTAAAGCTTGGGGATTAGCTAATCTAGGCGGTGGCGGAAGTGGTGGAGTTAATACTTTAACTGGTGTTGTTACGGGAACAGCTGTTGGAAGTACAATTAATACGACTTTAGCTAACATTGTCCCGTTAAATGGTAGCACTCAAGTATTTAGGATGAATAGCCAAGACTATGTTATTAGGCTTGAGAATATTTATAATACTTCTGGTCTTGGTACTGATTTAGAGTTTTATAACACTATTGATGGTGTTAGTTATAAATTTGCTACTGGTAGCGGTAGCATTGAACTGGGATCATATTTTGAATTTGTTGCAACAAATGGGACATCTGCTGTCCCTAAGTTAGTCTATGATATTCGTTTTGATACCACTGAAAATACATGGGTTTATCAAAATTATGTGAATGCAGAATTTTTAGGAGATATTTTAGTTCCTGTTACACCTGCTAACAATAATTCTGCTGCATCTAAGAAGTATGTTGATGATATACTACTAAGTTTAACTGGAGATGTGACCGGTAGTGGTACTTTAGCATCTGGTAATATTACAGCTACAATTATGGATCTTAGCCCATCGAAGCTTAGCGGATACCCGACTGATGGAACAAAATTCCTAAATGGAGCAGGTAATTGGGTAACTATTGGAGGAAGCGGTGGTCCTATTACTATTGTAGGAGTAGTTGAAGGATTTGGTACAGGAACAATTGGAACTACATTAAATCCTAACCTTAATATAAGTACAGATAACCAAATTTTATATTTAAATTATCTAAATAACAAAGTTATTTTATATAATTCAATTCAGCCTACAACAGGTCAAACTGGCAGTACTAATTTAAAATTTCAATCACTTGATGGATATGATTTTGATTTGAGATATTATAATCCAGCTGATGATTTTACATATTTGAGTCTTCATGGGTTAGTCAATGAAACTTTAGGTACTGACTTTGAAATCCTGAGGTGGAAATACTCTACTATAGCCACTAACTATATAAGTAGCTTTAACAGTAGTATTCACGTGAACGCTACTGTTAATGCTGATACTGCTGGATTGTATATTAATGGTGGTTTTTATAATAATATTACAGATGATACGACTGTAATTAGAGCTAGTGGGACTTCTAACCATACTAAAATTAAAATAGATAATAATAAAACTGGTGGTACTGGGCGCCCTTATTCACTAGATAGCGATAGTACAGGTAACTTCCATATTGTAGATGAAGTAGTAGGTAATAGAATTACTATAGATACTAACGGAGATATTATTGTAGGTGGTACTTATTTTGGCAAAGTCCCAGCTATAGTTTTGAATTCTAACGCAAATGTTAGCCAAGTTATAGCTACGCCTCAAGTATATGTAAAAGTTTCAAATGCAGTTATTACAACTATTCAATACTCAAAGTATTTTACTAGTGATGGTAGTGCCAGTTTTACATACAGTGGTTTATACCCCATTTATGCTAAGATTAGTATTATATTTGATGGCTCATATAGCGCAAGTAGAAGCGGAAATTTTGTATTATTTAAAAATAATACTTTAGTTAGTGGTACGGAGAGTAGAGTATTTTTTAATATAAGCTCTGGTAACTCTGGACCAAGTTTTATATATGAATGTATTATTCCACTTTTAACAAATGATAAAATAGATTTATATATAAGGATTGCAACTAATAATCCTAATGTAACTTTTACTATTGGATCATTACAAATAAGCGTAAATTCTATTTAAATTTTATTAAGAAAAAGGAGAAAACAAATGGCTAATCAAGACTTAATTGATTATCAAAATAATATTAAAACAGCAAATAATGCAAAAATTGGTGATATAAATCAGACTATAACTACTATAGATGAGCAAATTATTTTAGTTCAAGCAAATATTACTGAATATGAATCTCAAAAAGTTCAGTCTCAAACTGATATAACTAATTTACAAGCTAATAATATAAAAATAGATGAGACTATTACAATTCTATCTCAATAAGAAACAATAAAAACATAGGGCAAAATGGCATCAGGAATTACGCTGCAAAAGATAGCAAATGAATTAGAAGCAGATAGCGATATCATTAATATTACCTTTGGAACGCAATCTGTACCATTGGCGTTAGGTGGTTTAGGTATTAAAAATGCCAGGGTGCCTGTCACTGGAATCCCAACTGAAACTATTAACTCTATTGCTAACAATGCTTTAGGTGGTTATAGATGGAACCATACTACCTTTTTAGGTGAGGATATTGGTAGATTTAAATTACAAAGCTTCTTTGGTAATCAAATTAATGATTTGATGCTATTTACTAGTAATACAAATAACACAAATGTATTACAATTTATTGATTTAGATTTAGATTTAAATGGCAATAAAATTGTAAATGGAGCCAATCCTGATCCAAATAGTCCTGGTGATTTAGTCAATGTTTCTTACTTGCAACAATATGTTGCTGACCACGGAGGAAGCGGTGGAGTAGACACTTTAACCGGAGCAATAGTCGGCACTAGATCTGGTACTAGTATTGCAACTAGCCTAAATCCAGCTGTAGCTATTACAGATGGTGAGCAGCTTTTTGGCTTTAGTACTTTGGAAAGCACTATGGTTTTTAGTAATACTATAACCCCTGGTTCAGGTCAAACAGCTGTTATGGGAGTTAAATTTAATAATACTTATGATAAATCATTTGATATACAACTCTTAACTACTTCAGTTAGTAATAGTTTTCCTGATGTTGTATTTAATGTCCCTCAAGCAGTTCCAGCTCAGCCAACAGAAATATTAACTTTTACTTACCAAGGTTCGTTTTTAGGTTATGAATCAAGATTTAATGGGGATCTTAGGATTTCTAATAATCTTTATACTAAAGAAATAGATGCAACTGGTGCATGTAATTTTTTTAATATTAATGTGCAAGGAAATGGCTCCACTGTTAGCTTCATTGATAAATTGAATGTCGGTCATTTAGCTAGCTTAGATGGTAATTTGACATTATTTAGTGCTATAATTACAAACTTAACAGTTGAAGATCAACTTATTGTAGAAAACCAGGTTATTTTTAGTCAAATACCTAGATTAAATTCTTCGTCACTGGCAACATTTAAAGATATTACCGCTAGTGGAAGTGTGACAGTTGCTGGCGGTTTTACTGCCGATAGTTTTGCTTTATCAAATGGTAATTTAGTTGCTCCAATTTACGGTGGTACAGGGGTTTCAAATAATAATGCTAATACTATAACCACTGGTGGGGTTGTAAATATTGGGGATGAGTTTACCACTCAAGCTGTATTCTTTGCTCAAGGTAGTGTTATTATTAATGGTGGTTTTAGTACATCTGATTTAAATGGAACTAATAATTATAATTTAGATTTACGTTTAGTGGGAAATAGTAGTTTAACTCTACCTAACTTTGGGGTTGTAGCTACATTACAGAATAGGCTTGATCAATTTACTGCTCCTACAACAGTCGTTAGTATGGGTAACCAAAGAGTTATTAATGTAGCGACTCCTACAGCAGGTACAGATGCTGCAAACAAAACATATGTAGATTCTGCTTTTAGTGGTGCTATTCCAAATCTAGCTGTGGGATTATTTTCTATGTGCAATAATAGTATTGGGACTCAAGTTACACTTGTTGATAACCGTCAAAAAATATTAACTGGTGGAACAATTACTACTTTTAATGGTGGTAGTTTTATTGTTTCAACTAATAATAGGATAACCTTTACTGGTTCTTCTATTACAAGGCTTTTGGTATCATATGAATTGACAGCTACTCATAACGCACCTCCTTCAACACAATTTCAAACGATTATCTATGCAAATGGACAATTTCAAAATGGTTTTAGTGATGTATCGATGGATCAAGGCGCAATGAATATTGATGGTACAAACATTGGAACTCGTACGTTTTTTGGGGAAGGTATTGCGTCGTTTGCTTCTGGTTCTTATTTAGAAGTTTGGGTCCTAGGACTGGGGGATACAGCGACATTCACTGTACAAACTTTAAAATTAAAAGCTGTTAGATGTTAAAATGTAAATAATTATAAAAAAGAAAATAAAATTATTAATAAAACATTTGCAACTACTATTGTAAGCTTGAAACTAATTGATGATAGATGTAACTTATAAATTTAAATTAATACAAGGAGTTGAATAGTGGCATCGGGAATAGTTATACAAGCATTAGCTAATAGTATTAAGGTAGATAGTGATACTATTTCATTTGATTTTGGTACTCAGGCTTTACCTTTGCCTCTTGGGGGTCTTTTACTTAATAATGCACGTGCTCCAGTTATTGGTAATATTACTGAAACCTTATTGGGATTTAAGAATAGTAGTTCCTCAGGATTTAGATTTAATCATCAAACAAATACACTTAGTAATTTAGGTGAGCTTTATCTACAGAGTTTTATAAATAATACTGTGAATGATTTAATTAAATTTACGTCTAATAGTGTTCAATTTGTAGATGCCGATATTGACCTAAATGGCAATAAAGTCGTAAATAGTTCTAATCCTGATCCAAATAGCCCCAATGACTTGGTTAATGTAGCTTATCTTCAACAATATGTTTCTGATCATGGCGGTGGAGGTGGTGGTCTTATTCTTCCTTCTTTAGGTGGAACTGGTATTGTGAATAATAATGCAAATACTATTAAGGTTGGCGGACCTGTTGATATATCAACTCAATTTAAAACACAAGGAGTCTTTTTTACTAGCAGTAGTTTTATTATTAATGGTGGTTTTAGCACTTCCGATTTAAATGGAACTAACAACTATAATTTAGATTTTCGTCTTGTTGGTAATACTGTTTTAAATTTACCTATTTCAGGAACATTAGCTGCTTTGCAGAATAGATTAGATCAATTTGCTTCTCCAAATGTTAGTCTTAACTTGAATAGTCAGAAAATAACTAATCTTGCTAACCCTACACTTGGAACAGATGCTGTAAATCAAAACTTTCTTAACAGTAGATCAATTAGTTTAACTGGCAATGTTACAGGTAGTGGTACTTTAACTACTGGTAATATTGTAACAACCATAGCTAGCGTGGCAGCATCTAAAATTATAGGATTTCCCAATAATACAACTACTTTTTTAAGGGGAGATGGTACATGGACCAGTGCAGGTGGAACAGGTCCCGGTAATACATGGACAGGTAATGTTATACAACCTCAATATGGTGGTACTGGGGTTATCAATAGTAATAGCAACACTATGACTATTGGTGGTGTTTTTGAGACAAATACTACTTTTCAGACTGCTGGAAGTTTTGAAACTCGAGGTGTCTTTCTTACTACTAAAGATTTTAGGACTAATGGTTTATTCGAAACCCAAGCTGACCTAATAGTAAGAGGTGTTTATGATAGTGGTGCGGTTAATGTACAAGGTGACCTTAAAATATCTAGGATTGATACAACTAGAGCAAATTTACAACTTAATTTACAAGGAGATACGATTTTAACCCTTCCTTTAGCTGGTACAGTTGCTACTATTTTAAATAGCCTTGATCAATTTGCAATACCTACAGCTAACGTTAGCTTTGGAAACAATAGAATTGTTAGTTTAGCAACTCCTGTAGATGGAACTGACGCAGCAAATAAAGATTATGTACTCGCAGCAGTTAGCGGGGGTCAGGGATTAGTTGCTCCTTCTTTTGGGGGAACTGGTGTTGTTAATAATAATGCTAATACCATTACTCTTGGGGGAAAGATTCAGACTCAGGGTTTATTATTTATAGGAGATACTTTTATTACCAATGGTACATTTGAAACTGATGGTAATTTTATTGTTAGAGGTACGCTTGATACTAAGAATGTAACTATAGGTGGTGACCTATCTATTTCTAAAATAGGAGGCGGTGTAGGAAACCTACAGATAAACTTACAAGGCACTAGCACAAACATAACATTCCCTACACTTGGTACAGTTGCTACTCTTTTAAACAGCCTTGATCAATTTGTAGCTCCAACAACTGATTTAAGTTTTAGTAACCATAGACTGACAAATCTAGCAGATCCTGTTGCAAATAGCGATGCGGCTACAAAAGCTTATGTACTTAGTGTTGTTGGTGGATCAAGTATTACATTAACAGGTGCTGTTACGGGAAGTGGTAGTGGTACAATATCTACAACACTTACTCCGATTACTACATCTCAGATTACTAACTTTAATGCTGCTGTAGCTGCATTTAGATTAGATCAATTTGCTGCTCCTAACACATCTTTGAGTATTGGTACTCAAAAACTTATCAATGTCGCTAGTGGCACAAATCCAACAGATGGTGTTAATAGAGGCGATTTAACATCAGCTATCGCAGCTATACCTACTGGTACTGTTAGTTTATCAGGTGCAGTAACAGGATCTGGATTAGTTGGTTCAAGCATTGTAACTACAATCGCAAGTTTAGCTGCAAGTAAGATAACTGGTATATTGTTTCCTTCTCAAGGGGGAACGGGAGTAAACAATACTGACACTAGTACAATAAATCTTGGGGGATTCTTACGTACTATTGGTGGTTCTCTAACATGGAATTTATCAGGCACAACTTCATTGACACTACCGACGACGGGCACAGTTGCTACTGTTTCAAATAGGTTAGATCAATTTGCGTCCCCGACAGCTAATTTAAGTATTGGTAGTCAAAAACTTATTAACGTTGCTAGTGGTACTAACCCTACTGATGGTGTTAATAGGGGTGACTTAACCTCGGCCATTGCTGCTATACCTGCTGGTACTGTGACTTTAGGCGGAGATGTTACAGGAAGTGGAACGTTAGGTTCAACGATTGCGACCACTGTTGCAAATGTTGCGCCATCTAAACTCACAGGTTATCCAGCTAATAATACAACATTTTTAAGAGGAGACGGAACTTGGGCTGCACCTTCTAGCGGAACTGGCCCTGGAAGCACTTGGACTGGTAATGTTATTGCACCTCAATATGGTGGCACAGGGGTTTCCAATAATAATGCCAATACTATTACCCTTGCTGGATTCTTGCAAACTACCAGAGTTGGTGGTGGTACAATAAATTTTAATTTATTTGGGGCAACTACTGTCTTAAATCTTCCAACTTCTGGCACAGTTGCAGTGCTTGTTAATAGAATTGATGAGTTCCAACCTGCTGGAGCTGTAGTTAGCATGGGTGGGAATAAAATTATTAATCTAGCATCTGGTATTCTACCTACTGATGCGGTTAATAGAAATGATCTAACTGCTGCTGTTGCAGCTAAAGTTACTATTATAACTGGGGCAGTTAGTGGAACTGGAACTAGTTCAGTTGATACGTTGTTAGCTAATAACATACTTGTTAGTGGGGCTACTCAAACTCTATTATATAATAACAATTTGACCAATCTAACCATATATAATAATGCCAATAATTATTCTAATGGTATAACATTTTTAAATTTACAACAGAATGTAACACCTATTAATAACGGTGGTACCATGGTAAATGGTATTCAGGGTGCAAAGATGACTGTAACAACAAATACTTCATTTGCATCGCCAACATTATCACCTAGCTTGTCATTAGATATTTATCAAAATGTTGATCCAGCTCCAGGTACTGCAACTCAGAATGTATTTAATTTTTACAGAACTTCTAGTTTAAACGCTGGTTATTTATTTTATCATCCTACTCCTGTTTTAATTGGTAGTACTGATCCTAATATTTTAGCTAATCTTTTTATAAAAGGAGGTGTGCAGAATGTAGTTTCTGAAGATTCTTGTATTAGGGTTACAAGTAGCAGTAATGCAGCTAAGATTGAGATACAATGTAGTAATTCTAACGGTAAAAATTGGGAATTAAGATCAGAAAACACAGGTGTATTCTCAATACTTGACAGGATCACTAATAATCCAAGATTTAGGATTGATCAGAATGGTCTTATTTATGGAACTAGACCTTCCGCTTTTATGAATATTCGAGGTAATGCTACTGCAACTCTTATATCTACAGGTGGTAATTTTGTTAAAGTTGCAGCAGCTGGAACTTTAACAAATGATAGTGTAGGATTTACAATTGCTTCTAATCGAATAACATACACTGGAAGTTATAGTACTAATGCAACAATAGTATATACTGTAAGTGGTACCCACAATGGTAATGTAAATGATGCTATTCAATTTAAATTATATATAAATAACACTGCTGTAGATTCTTCAATAATTAGCGGTAGAGTAGCTTGTAATACTGGATTAATTTCGGCTATTTATGATTCCTGTTTTACAGGTACATATAAAGGTAACTTTGCAATAGGGGATTATGTAGAAATTTGGTGTACTCACCCTACATCTGGGAGAAGTGTGACAGGACTTATTTTATCAATGCTTGTGACAACTACTTGAAATAATACTAAAGGATTATTAAATATATTAATGCTAACAACAATTAAGAGATATAATTATGACTACAGAACAAAACATTAATACTACTCTAGAAAGATTAAAACTAAAAAGAAAATTACTTGTTGATATTGAACTTGATTCTCAAGCGTTTCAACAAATTGCACCTCATGTGGTAGTTAGCAAACCTGCTACAATTACACCTGAGTTTACAAAACTTCAATCAGATCTTATTGAAATCTGTGATAGACTAGTCATGGAAATCAATGATATTAAAAATCATATTAATGAATAGTGCAAAGATTACCTATTTTAATATATCCA
>JANYCO010000178.1 GCA_025360235.1 Cytophagales bacterium | reverse complement strand
GTTTTGAAAGGTGCTGGCATGTGGTATACACAATTGAACTTTATCAGAATAAAATGGCTGAAAGGTGGTCTTTATGCAAATGCAAAAGATATTAGTTTCTCTGGTTTATATTTAACAACCCTTAATAATTCCAGATCAGGATCTTATAAGGCAATCAACGGGATCTTTACAAGTGGTTCTACTGTTAAAAATATATGGGCCGAACATTTTGAGTGTGGCGCCTGGATCGCTCAGTATAATCAAGGAGAAATAGCTTTTGCAGAAGGATTTACTGTATCCAATTGCAGATTCAGAAATAATTACGCAGATGGAATAAATCTTTGTAAAGGAACAAAAAATGCTGTTGTTACACATTGTAGTTTTAGAAACAATGGTGATGATGATATGGCAATATGGTGTGCTGATAACATGGAATGTCAAAACAATACATTCTCTTACAGTACTTCAGAAAATTGCTGGAGAGCATCTGGTTGTGCAATCTACGGAGGAATAAATAATAAAGCGCATCACCTTTTGATCAAAGATAATCTTGAAGTTGGATTAAGAGCAAACAATGCATTCCCAGGAGTAGGATTTAACGATGCAGGGATGCATGAGTTTTCAGACATTACAATTATGCGTTGTGGGACTAATAACGATTTATATTATAGTCCAGTAGGAGCGATAGACCTGAATTGCACTGATAGAAATGGTTTCCTTGTAAAAAATATCAAATTTTCCAACATTGATATTATTGACTCGAAAAATGATGCTATTTATATGATGAGATTAGGCGGTGACAAATTTGTAAATATTGTCTTCGAAAATATCAACATTGATGGAACAGGAAAAGAGTATCCTTATAACGATGGCAAGAATGTTAATGCTAGCGGACAAAGAGGTTATGGTATTTGGTTTAGATACAAACCTAAAGGTAATGCTACCTATTGTAATTTTACAGTTAAAAACAGAGGCGGAAATGTTAAAGAAGATTTCGGTACTACTGAGATTGGCACTTTAGAATGGAAACCAGTAACTGGTTGTGGAGAGAAATCTGTAAAGTAGATTAAAGAAAAGATTAAGAATTCCCTTTTGTTAAAATTAGCGATATGATCCGTTAATTTTATTTCAACTCATGTACTACCATAATGAGCACTGCAATGCAGAAGGGAGTTTTTTATTAAATTTTAGGTATGATTTTATAAGTAAAATTTGATAAAAAAAGAAGAATCTGAATTGTTGATTTAACTTATTGGAGAAAGGGATATTTTAAAGTAAAGTTTAAATGAAAAAGTATAACGTTATATATCTGATTAGTTGTTTTGTTATTTTTTTAGGAAACAACCTATATGCTCAGATAGGTTATTACGATGCCCCTTATGTTAGATATGAAGCTGATCTTGGAACCCTAACCAATGCTACTGCTACTACAAAGTCATACGCTCAAAACACAATCCAATGTGAAGCGTCTGATCAGGTTTGTGTAAATTTATCAGGCGTGGGAGCCTCTGTCAATTGGACATTGTCTGCTGATGGAGACGGACTGGTAGTTCGTTACAGCGTGCCTGATGGTCAGTCTGGGGTATTAGGTGTATACGCAAATAATGTTTTAGTTGGTACCATGAATCTTGGCACTTCATATTCATGGGAGTATTTGAGTACCAACGGAGATCCTAATAACGTAGGTATTTCAAATACAAATCCCAGAATGCGTTTTGATGAAGTGAGATTAAAACTCCCTTCTAAAATACTTGCAGGAGGGAACCTAAAACTAGTAAGGCAAAGTGGTACTATTTATCTTGATTTTGCAGAATTCGAACTTGTACCTCCTGCAGTTATAGCTTCGGGATTGGATGTTACCTATTCGGGAGGAGGGGTACAAGCGTTTGTTAATAGCAATGGTGGCAAAATAATTTACCTTCCGGCTGGTGTATATAATTTAAGTAGTGAACTTTATTTTGGTGTGAGTAACACTATTTTGAAAGGCGCGGGGATGTGGTATACTGAAATTCACTTTACTGGTAATGGTACCTCACAAAACGGAGGACTTACTGCAAATGCAACAGACATCAGTTATTCCGGTCTTTATTTATCTACAGTTAGAAATTCCAGATCCAATTCTTATAAAGCCATAAATGGTGTTTATACCAGCGGTTCAACGATTACAAATGTATGGGGGGAGCACTTTGAATGTGGGGCATGGATTGCACAATTTAATTCAGGTGGTCCTTCTGTAGCGAATGGATTCACAATGTCAAACTGCCGCTTCAGAAATAATTATGCCGATGGAATTAATTTGAGTAAAGGTACAAGCAATTCGATTGTAGAGCATTGTAGTTTCAGAAATAATGGAGACGATGACATGGCTATTTGGTCTTCCAATAATCAGGAATGTCAGAATAATACTTTCCGGTACAATACTTCTGAAAATCTTTGGCGTGCATCAGGTTGTGCTATTTACGGCGGACTTAACAATCAGGCGCATCATCTTTTGATAAAGGATAATCTTGAAGTAGGACTAAGAGTAAATAATTCTTTTCCGGGATCAGGCTTTAATGTTTTGGGAATGCATGTGTTTTCAGATATTACAATTATAGGTTGTGGTACTTTCAATGACTTGTATAATAATCCCATTGGTGCTATTGATATTGGATGCACCAATGTGGCAGGAACAAGGATTAATAATGTGAAATTTTCTAATATTACTA
>JANYCO010000175.1 GCA_025360235.1 Cytophagales bacterium | reverse complement strand
CTTTCAGACAATAGAGCCAAGGCCGTAGCAGAATACCTGATTTCTAAAGGAGCCAAAAGAGAGAATATTTCTTGGCAGGGATTTGCCAACCAGAAACCTATTGCTGATAACAATACTGAAGCTGGAAAGGCTCAGAATAGAAGGGTGGAAGTGGAGATTATGGAATAGACTTTTTCCAGAGATCCAGATGAAGTACACGTACCGTATATATTAGTTACTTAAATTAATTTATGGTGTATCGCTTTTTTTATAAGCTCAGCAGAGTTAGAAGCCTTTACTTTTTTCATGAGTTTCATTCTATGTGCTTCAACTGTACGAGTACTTATAGAAAGTTTTTCTGCTATTAATTTTGTACTTAATCCTTGAGATACATAAAGTAAAATTTCATTTTCTCTTTGTGATATTTTGGCGATATCTTTTGGTTTAGAGATATTGTCGATGAGGAGTTCCGATACGAAAGGGTTGAAATACTTATTTTTGCTATAGACACTTCTTATCGCTTCTTCGAGTTCTTCAGGCTCTACATCTTTAAGTAAATAAGAGCATGCGCCATTTTTTATTGCTTTAATAATATATTCACCTTCTTTATGCATAGTAAGCATTATAATTTTGAGCTCTTTATCTAACTTCATAAATTTTGTTATGAGATCTAAGCCATTACTATCGGGCATTGATATATCTAAAAGTAAAATATCAGGACAGTCATTTTTTATCAGGTCTTCAATTTCTTGTTCGTTGTCCGTTTCAAGAATAACTTTAAAATCGGGGATATTGTTTAAAATAAGACAAAATCCTTTTCTTACCAATTTGTGGTCATCTAAAATTGCGAGTCGTATGTATGTCATATTTAATAAATTTAAAGTGGAATCGTTATATCTATTTTTGTTCCTTTTCCAGGATTAGATTCAATTGTACATTTACCTCCACTGAGTTCTGCCCGTTGAGACATACTGGAAAGCCCTTTGCCTGTATTTATTTTATTTTTATTATTTATCTCAAACCCTCCTCCATCGTCTTCAATCAATACGTTAATGTGTGTTGCATTGTTTTCTATACTTACAAAAATATTTTTTGCGTTTGCGTGTTTTAATATATTATTGACGGCCTCCTGTACAAGCCTATACAGGGTTATAGCCTTTTCGAAGGATATAGTGGTCAATAAAATATTTTCACTGTAAGATTGATTTACTTTCAAACCTCCGTATTTTTCCATGTTTTCACATAGTATTTTAACGGATGGTACTAATCCGAAATTTAACAGAACACTAGGCATCAGATTAAAAGAAACACGACGTGCTTCAGATATTGTATCGTCAATCATGCCTTTTAATTCCAGTTTCAATTCGTCTTGCCCTTTGATAGAATTTACTACAAGTTTGATAGCGGTAAGCATTTGGCCAATTCCATCGTGGATTTCCCGTGAAACCCGCCCTCTTTCCTTTTCTTCTCCTTCCAGCAAAGCCAGTGCTTTTCCTTTAATAATAGCTATTTCTTGTTCTTTAATACGAACAAGTTGATTTTGCATTTGACTCAGCAAAATTTTGAATACATCTTCCTCATCCAAAAAACTCAAGGGAGCGTTGTCTTCAGAAATTTTCTTCTCCGGAACTATCTTAATTGAATTTTTGGATTTTGACATTTTAGTTTTCTGCAATTATTTTTTGAACAATTTCACGGGAAAGCGGTTTTTTTAAATATCCTTTTATAAAGGGATAACTCATGGCTTTGTTATAATCGACAGGATTTATGGAAGAAGTTAGAATATAAACGGATAAATTATTTAGGAATTTGTTGTGAAACTTATCAAGAAAAGCAAAGCCATTTATCAAAGGAATATTTAAATCTATAATCACGATCTCTGGCAGGGGATTGGCTTGATTAATATAATCAATGGCCTCTTGACTCGTTCTACAGACTATATATTGCTTTGAAGCATTATATTTTCTAAAAAGCTGTTCATTGATGACATTTACAATTGGATCATCATCCAGAAAAAGTATTTTATTTATCTTCATTGCTATTATTTATTCATTTATATAGGAAAGGTAAACGTAAAACTAGTTCCTTGGCCCAAGG
>JANYCO010000168.1 GCA_025360235.1 Cytophagales bacterium | reverse complement strand
GTTTTGAAATGATAGACCGTGGAATCGCAAGAGGCCATTATGAAATTCTAAACGAGAAAAATGAAGTCATAGGAAATGTTACTTCTGGTACACAGTCTCCTTCGCTTGCAAAGGCTGTTGGTATTGGATATGTAAAGAGTGAATATGCTCAGACGGGCAAAGAAATATTCATCAACATAAGAAATAAACCCTATAAGGCACAAGTTGTAAAAATGCCTTTTCTTAAAAAAGTAAAATAGATCAATTTCAAACAACATGAAAATAGTAGAAGTTTGCCTTACTCCAGATTTGGTAAAGACGTATGGAGTAGAAAATAAAGTTGTAGTAGTCGTAGATATTCTTCGTGCCACTTCTGTTATGGTGACGGCTTTATCGCATGGTATTAAAAGCATTACTCCTGTAGCGACTGTTGAGGAATGTAAGGCACTAAAAGATAAAGGGTATTTAGCGGCGGCAGAAAGAGATGGTAAGACTGTAGAAGGTTTTGAATTAGGAAACTCACCTTTTACCTATATGGATAAAAGTTTTGCCGGGAAAAAACTTGCGGTAACCACTACTAATGGGACATTGGCTATCACACGTTCTGTAATGGCAGAAGAAGTAGTGATCGGTTCTTTTTTAAATATCTCTTCTGTGGCACAGTATTTAAAAAATCAGGAACACGATGTGATGATTCTTTGTGCAGGTTGGAAAGGGATGGTAAATCTTGAAGATACTATTTTTGCCGGAGCCTTGGTAGAAATGTTAAGCGATTCATTTGATTCTGAAAATGATTCGGCTATAGCGGCTTTAGCGTTGTATAAAATGGCCAAAGAAGACATGATGGCTTTTCTGAAAAATTCGGCTCACGCTAAAAGACTTCAGGGACTTTCTATCATAAAGGACATAAGTTTCTGTCTTGAAAGAGATGTTTATAATATTATTCCAGTCCTGAAGAACGGAGAACTGGTGGCAAGAGAAGGTAACTATGCTTTAGCAGGTTCTTAGTGCAGTCGTTATAAAGTTCTGAACTTCTTCATTAAACTAGATTTGAGCAGTGGTTGTGACACGCTATTCTATTGTATGCTATTGATATTTAATTTTTTATAAATAAAAATTATTTTCTTGGTTGTAATAGAATATTAAAATACATTTGCGTTGCTAATCAAATTGTTACTATTAATAATACGAATAATCTAAAATTTGATAGTGCTGAGAATATCAACCAAGTAATTACCTTAAACTACATTAAACCCTTATCATGAAAAAAATTACCTTAGTTATTTATGCGGCGGCTTTGGTGTTGTTCTTCTCTTGTTCAAAGCAAGGAGGAGACAACAATTCTACTACTACCACGGTTTCTTCTAAAGAAATGGATCCTCGAGTGAAAGATCTTCTTGCTAAAATGTCTATCGAAGAAAAAATTGGACAAATGACGCAGGTAAATTTAAATGTTATTTTAGTAGGTGGCTACGGCAGTAAAGACGGTTCAATCGATCCAGCTTTGTTGGATACTGCTATCATGAAATATAAAGTAGGATCCATTTTAAATGCAGTTCCGGGTGCTCATACTGTACAGAAATGGAATTCTTTAATAAAAGAAATTCAGGACAAGGCATTAACAACTCCTAACAAGATTCCTGTTTTATATGGTATTGACGCTATTCACGGAGTTACATTCACTCAAGAATCAACTTTATTTCCACATAATATTGCTGAAGCAGCTACAAGAAATATTGAGATTGTAAAAGCAGGTGCTAAAGTTACTGCTAAAGAAACAAGAGCTTCCGGTATTCGCTGGAACTTTGATCCGGTGTTGGATATTGCACGTCAGCCTTTATGGGCAAGATTTCCTGAAACTTTTGGAGAAGATCCATATTTGATTACTCAGATGGGTGTTGCTACCATAACTGGATACGAAGAAGATGGTCTTAATAAAGTTACTGCTGTTGCTTCATGTATGAAACATTTTATCGGGTATTCAAATCCTGCTTCAGGAAAAGACAGAACTCCTGCATACATTTCAGAAATTCAATTGAGAGAATATTATTTACCACAATTCAAAGCAGCTGTAGCCGCCGGAGCTTCTACGGTGATGATCAACTCAGGTGAAATTAATGGTATACCAGTACACTCCAGCAAATATCTTTTAACAGATGTATTGAGAGGCGAACTTGGATTTAAAGGCGTAATTGTTTCTGACTGGGAAGATGTGATACGTTTACATACCCGTCATAAAATTGCCAACACACCTAAAGAAGCAGTAAGAATGGCTATTGAAGCTGGTCTTGATATGAGTATGGTGCCTCATGATTATTCTTTCTATACTTTGTTACTGCAACTTGTGAAAGAAGGAACAATTTCCGAAAAAAGAATTGATGAATCAGTAGCGCGGATTTTGGATTTGAAATATAAAACCGGTCTTTTTGATAATGCTTATGGAGAAGAAGAAGCGAAGAAAAATTTCGGGCTTCCTGAATATAAAGTTTTAGCCTTAGAAGCAGCAAGAGAGGCAATGACGTTGTTAAAAAATGATTCTGTAAAAGGAGCTCCTGTATTACCTTTGTCTAAAACTGCTAAAGTATTAATTGCAGGTCCTGCAGCTTCTAGTGTTACTGCGCTGAACGGATGTTGGTCATATAGCTGGCAGGGAGACGATGCAAGCAGATACCCTTCTTCTTATAAAAATATAGTTCAATCAATTACCGATAAAATCGGCGAAAAAAATGTAGTAAGTATTGCTGAGCCATTCTACAAAAACGGAGAGAAATATGATGCAGCAGCGTTAACTGCAAAAGCAAGAGCAGTAGATTATATCATTTTATGTTTGGGAGAAAATGCATATGCTGAAACTCCGGGAAGTATTTTTGATTTGACATTGGATAAGAATCAATTGGAATTGGCTAAAGCTGCAATCGCTACAAACAAACCAGTAATATTGGTATTGGTGGAAGGAAGACCTAGAGTAATAAGAGAAATTGTGGGAGGAATGAAAGGTGTGCTGCAAGCTTACTGGCCAGGAAGTCAAGGTGGAGCGGCCATCGCTGATGTTCTTTTTGGTGATTACAATCCAAATGGTATACTTCCGTATTCTTACCCTGCCTACACAGGTATGGTAATGACCTACGATTATAAATTCTCTGAAATAGAAGAAGAATTGATCCCAGGTACATTTGGAATGACTGGTTATCGTCCACAGTGGCCTTTCGGTTTTGGATTGAGCTATACGACGTTTAGCTATTCTAATCTGAAATTAGGAAAAGATACAATAGCAGGAGATGACAAACTTTCAGTAACAGTAGATGTTAAAAATACTGGTGCCAAAGATGGTAAAGTCGCTGTAGAACTTTACACTAAAGACCTGTATGCTTCTATTACACCTTGTCAGAAACGACTTAGAAAATTTACTAAGATTGCTTTGAAAGCGGGAGAATCAAAAACAGTTTCTTTTGAGTTGACAAAAGAAGATTTAGCATTTGTAAACGCAGATCTTAAAACAGTAACAGAAGAAGGAGAATTCGAGGTGATAATCGAAAATCAAAAAGTGTTATTCACTTATAAAAAATAGAGAGCAGAATAAGGTTCGAAAGATTGCTGGCGGGTTTTCTGTAAAATGATTTTAAAAATTCATTTGCAGGAAACCCGCCAAATTTTTAACTAGATGTAAAATGAATGATGCAGAGCTAAAAAATATTCTTTATCAGAAATGTCTGGATTGGCTGGAAAATAAAATTGTAATAGCCACCAAAGCCATGAACGATGCTCAGGCCTCCGCCAATAGCGAAGAAAAGAGCAGTGCAGGAGACAAATACGAAACAGGTCGTGCGATGAGTCAGAACGAGCGAGATATGTATGCTCGTCAACTTGCAGAGTGTATGAAACAAA
>JANYCO010000136.1 GCA_025360235.1 Cytophagales bacterium | reverse complement strand
CATTGTTGGCGGCAGAAGAAGTGTACTCGTAAAGCATTTCAGAAAATCCATGAAAACCTGGGTTATTTAACCATCCGATATCAGGATTCAAATAATGAACATGTGCTGCAAGTGCGGTTCCGGACAAGATCAAAAATGGGTGAAGTAAAGCCACGATCACAGCGATTTTCACTTCACGTGCTTCTATCTTCTTTCCCATAAATTCAGGGGTACGACCCACCATGAGTCCGGATATAAATACAGAGATGATGATAAATACATAGAAATTCAGAAATCCAACACCAACACCACCATAAAGAGAGTTAATCATCATACCCAACATAGTAAACATACCTGTTAGTGGAGTAAAGCTGTCGTGCATAGAATTGACAGAACCATTCGAAGTAACTGTTGTTGTAATTCCCCATAGAGCAGAGGCGGCAGAACCAAAACGAACTTCTTTACCTTCCATACTTCCGAGCGATTGATCTATACCCATTTTTGCAATGGCTGGATTTCCCTGCATTTCATAATATACCGCAGGAGCTACCAATAATAAAAAACCAAGAGTCATTACACCAAAAGTCATCCATGCCAATTTTCGTTTATTAAGATAAAACCCTAATGCAAATATCATTGCTATTGGGATAAGAATAATTCCAATATTTTCCACGATGTTTGTTAAATAATTTGGATTTTCTAAAGGATGTGCTGAGTTAACACCAAAAAAGCCTCCCCCATTTGTTCCCATTTGTTTAATGGCAATTGCAGCAGCAGCAGGTCCTCTGGAAAGTTGTTGTGTATCTCCTTCAAGCGTAATGGTACTTGCTTTTCCTTCAAAGGTCATTGGGGTTCCATTCATAGCCAAAATAATAGCAGCAATAAATGATAATGGTAATAAAATCCTTGTACATGATTTAAGAAAATAGTTGTAAAAATTTCCAAGTTTGTCTGTTGTACGTTCTTTGAGTGAGTTGAAAACCATCACACAAGCAGCCATTCCAGTTCCTGCAGTTACAAACATTAAAAACATCAAACATGATAATTGTGATAAATATGATACCCCTGACTCACCTGAATAATGTTGTAAATTACAGTTTACTAAGAAACTAATAGCAGTATTAAAAGCCAGATCCGGCGTCATGCTTGGGTTTCCATCCGGATTTAAGGGCAACCAACCCTGATTGGTTAAAACAAACATCGCCCACACAAACCAAAGCAAATTGATGGTAAGTAATGCGACAAGATGTTCTTTCCAGGTCATTTCTCTTTTCGGATCAATACCACTGATTTTGAAAAAGAGATTTTCGATGGGATTAAAAACAATATCAAGAAAAGTTTTCTCCCCCAGATAAACTTTCGCAGAGTATTTCCCTAACGGAATAGCTAACGCTACCGTGGCTAAGAAAATCAGGAATATTCCTAGTATTTCAGTATTCATCTTTTTTAGATTTAGATAGTAGACATTATGTTTAGAATTTTTCCGGTTTCAGCATTACATATCCCATGTATGCGAACACTGCTATTGCTATTATAAATAGTACAATCATCATAGGTTAAATTTTTTCAAAGAAGTTTATACATTTAAAGAAGAGTGCAAAACAGGAAAAACCTGCTGCTGTAAGTAATAGTATCATCAATGCTTCCATTTTTTATATAATTTATTTTCATTCCATGATGCCAAATTGGATGCCACAGAGGTAATAAACAACAAGCCTCGTCATTTAAACAACTGACTTTTAACATCTCCGGATTAAAAAAAAGAAACCTAATAAAAGTTGGCAATAAAAAACCCTTCCATTATGGTAGGGTTGGTTTCCATTTTGAAAGGGTAGGATTACTTATTTATTTAAAAATTCTAGATTTTATATTCTTCAATTTTCCTGTATAATGTAGTTAGTCCGATATTTAATAAACGAGCCGCTTCTGTTTTATTTCCTTTTGCATAAGCCAATACTTTTCTAATATGTGCTTTCTCCACATCCTCCAAGGCAAATGCAGAAACAGGAATACTACTTACGTCAAAATCATAAGGCAAGGCCTCAAATGATAGCTGTTCTCCTTCAGCTAAAATTACAGCTCTTTCAATTATATTCTTTAATTCACGAATATTACCTCTCCAGGGATGGTGTTTAAGTGCGTCTAAGAAATCTGGATTAAAACCCGTGATCTGCTTATTTACTTTTTCAGAAAAATATTTTGTGAAATATTCAGCAAGTTCTTTTATATCTTCTTTTCGTTCTTGTAGAGAAGGTAGTTTGATCTGAAAAACAGACAATCGATAAAATAAGTCCAGACGAAAATTACCAGTCACACTTTCCTTTTGTAGATCACGATTGGTAGCTGCAATGATACGGACATCTACTTTAGTTTCCTTTGTTTCTCCAATCCTAATAAAGCTACCTGTTTCAATTACCCGAAGCAGTTTGGCTTGAAGGTCAATATTCATTTCCCCAATTTCATCGAGAAAAATAGTTCCTTCATTTGCTTCTTCAAACAATCCCTTCTTATCTCTTGATGCCCCGGTAAACGATCCTGCCTTATACCCAAACAATTCGCTTTCCAATAGCTCTCTACCAAAAGCACTGCAGTTCAGAGCCACAAAATGTTTACCTTTTCTGTTTCCCTCGTAATGTATCGCTTGTGCAAAAATTTCTTTTCCCGTTCCGGTTTCTCCAGTTAGCAAAACTGTAGTATCGGTTTTTGCCACCTTTTGTGCCAGTTCTATTGCTTGCAGGATAGGCTTCGATTTACCGATGATATTTTTAAAACTAAATTGATTTGACAACTTTCTTTCAAGTACCAAAACTTTGTATTGCAACTGAGCTTTATCCATTGCTTTACTTACTAAGGGAATTATTTTTTCATTATCATCTCCTTTAGTAATATAATCGAAGGCCCCATTTTTAATAGCTTTAACTCCATCCTGAATTGTGCCAAATGCAGTAAGCACTATTACTTCAATATGAGGATACAAGGATTTAATAGTCGCTGTTAAATCTACTCCATTAGCGTCAGGCAATTTTACATCAGAGATTACCAATTGAAAATCCTCTTTTTCTAAAAATTTTAATCCCGCTTTTGCCGTAGACGCTTCTATCATATGGTAACCTTCGAGACCAACAATTCTAGCAAGAAGATTGCGCAATCTTTCTTCGTCGTCAATTATAAGAATATTCCCTTTTGACATAAAATCGAGATTAATTTTTTTATTCTGACTTAAACTATGAATGCAAATATTGATAAATTCCAATACATATTACTATATAAGTTATCACAATAATTTATTTTTATATATATTGCATTCATAAATGAATGCAATTAACATAAATAGTAACGAACTTCTATATACCCCTGGTAGAAAATTATTATTATTTCCCTTCTTGTCCCTAATCA
>JANYCO010000131.1 GCA_025360235.1 Cytophagales bacterium | reverse complement strand
GGTTGGTTGTTGGCATGGCAAATTATTGTTGCTAATGCAAATAGGCCGAGTAGTATTTTTTTCATATGCGTTTTTTTTATGCTACTAAAATATGCGTTTAATTCAATACTTCAAACTATTACTTTATTTAAAACAATGCTGTTTAAAGGGACATAAAATTTTGTCCACTTTTTTTAGGGAATTCCACTTCTAAAGATAAAAAAAATATCATCCTACTCTTGTTCCAATTTCACAAAATCCAATTGTGATAAATGGCGCACTGCCATTAAGCATCCCCATGTCTTTTTATTTCTAGATAAATTAAAAGTAAATTTCCTAAGAAAACTAAAACTGTAATCCAAAATACTCTTTTATCCATCTTGAGAAACTTGGATATATGTAAAACACACAAGATTATAGTAGCCAATAAAATCCAAAATCCTATGTTATTATATAAATCATATATCCTGATTTTTGAAAAGAAACGATCATAAAAGGAAGGCGTAAGTATTTTTACCCATGCATCCACATTTATCAAAGCGTAGATAATAATAATTGGATAACCTACCCATCTCAGAATTAATTGTTTGTTGTCTTGCATATAATTTTCTGTTTTATTTTCTAACTAATTAGCACCATCATCACTCATTCCTAAACCGCCACCGCCACCAACCTGTTCCATGATATCATCTAATTTGCCCGACATTTCTGCTTTTATAAAGTTCGTAGCTCGATTTTGAGTATCCTCATCCATCGATCCATGAGCATCACTACCTTTACCTGTTGTCTTATTGGTTTCATTAACATTTATTATCAGTGATTTTTTATTACCTGCTTGGGGTTGAGCTTCATACCCATGACTGAATATTGATGATGAGTTTGTTTGATAGTAATTAACCACTGTCTCAACATTATCCGGAATCTGCAAAGGTTCTCCCATTGGTCCAAAAGCCGCATCAACTGGTACTAGTAAATTGACCGTGATTCCATCATTCTTTAACATCTTTGTAAGTTGAGTTGCTGCTACCCCTCCCATACTGTAGCCATAAATAATGATTGATTCTCCTTTCTTATAATTTGATTTTATCCATTCATATGCCGTTCCCATTGACGGATTCCATGGTGCGACATTAAATGCTTTAATCTGATATCCCAAGGCATGGTCATCAGAATACTTCTGAATATCTGCTTCTGTTTGCAAAGTTGTTTCAGTAAGACCCGTACTCATTAAATCAGCCCCGCCAAATACAACGACCTTTTCCAATCCATCAAGGTCAATACACCTAATAACATCATTTTCAGCGTAAGAATAAGGACTATTCCATGGGAATGACTTACTCATTGGATCTAAACTTAAGAATCTTCCTAATCTTGGGTCATGTATCCTAGCCCCAAAATCATAACTATTTCCACTTCCTTTCATCTCATTGTCCATTTCCTTGCCATTGAATCCGAATCTATATCCATCCTTAAATAATTTATCCTCTTCAATAGTTACTCCATCTATATAAAATATACTGCTGGCGGTTGTGGTACTGGTTACATAAACGGTGGTATTTCCTCCTGTGGCTCTAAACTTTAAGCGGTAGGTTCCACTTCCATCTATATTCATGGTGGCAATGGTACTTGGGCTACTTGCATCTTTTACATATAACAATAATGGCGGTGGAGTATTGTTTACATCAATGATGAGTTTCACTACATAATCTACTCCTTGTAATGTGCTTACATATTTTGTGGCTCCTGCATTGGCTGCTGTAATGGTTGCTTTTAGCTTACCTGCATTTTGTGTTACCGTGGAGTTTGCTGTATTGCTCCATCCTTCTGTATTAGCATCAAAATTATTTTGTGCCAGTATGTTTCTGTTCTGTTCATTTACTACATCATATTGCCTGTCGGGTAGTGGTGCTCCAAACGGACTATAATCGGTGGCCGTAATTACATCGGCTACATAACTTGTGGTTACTGTGGATAAACATTGTGGGATTTTTTTATCGCTTACCACCGTTAATACATTCCCTAAATGGTTTGCTAATTCATAGTGCTTTTCTCCACGGTAAAAACTAAACATGGTC
>JANYCO010000093.1 GCA_025360235.1 Cytophagales bacterium | reverse complement strand
GAAGAAGTAATGTGGAGATCAAATACCAATGATGCTTTATACATCTTTACCAGTACGATTCCTTCTACTTTCAAGTTCCGCACTTTTATGCATGACCCACAATACCGTGTGGCCATTGCATGGCAGAACACAGGCTATAATCAACCCCCTCACGTAAGTTATTATCTGGGAGATGGGATGGCCACTCCTCCAAAACCTAATATTACTATTATAGGTGGCACACCAACAAACGTGGCGCCAACAACAAGCATTACATCCCCTGCGAATAATGCAACGTTCATAGCACCTGCCAGTATTACAATAAATGCTAATGCTACAGACACTGATGGAACTATCAGTACTGTTCAATTCTTCAACGGTACTACATTACTGGGAAGTGATGCTACTTCACCATACAGTTTTGCTTGGACTAACGTTGTCGCAGGTACTTACTCTATTACTACAAAAGCTACGGACAACAGCGGAGCAATAACTACTTCTGCTTCCATATCAGTAATTGTAAATGCACCAAACGTTGCACCAACAGTGAGTATCTCTTCACCTGCTAACAATGCGACGTTTACAGCTCCTGCCAGTATTACCATTAATGCAAATGCTGCTGATACAGATGGAACGATTAGTAGTGTTCAGTTCTTCAATGGGACTACATTATTAGGGAGCGACGCTACTTCTCCTTATAGCTTTGCGTGGACTGGTGTAACAGCCGGAACGTATTCAATAACAGCGAAAGCTACTGATAATAGTGGCGCGGTTACGACTTCTACAGCAATATCAGTCGTTGTGAATGCGCCAAATGTTTTCCCAACAACAAGTATTACCTCTCCTGCCAGCAATGCAGTGTTTACAGCTCCTGCCAGTATTACCATTAATGCAAATGCTGCTGATACAGATGGAACGATTAGTAGTGTTCAGTTCTTCAATGGGACTACATTATTGGGTAGCGATGCTACATCGCCATATAGTTTTATATGGACAAACGTAGTCGCAGGCACCTATTCCATTACAGTAAAAGCTACTGATAATAATGGAGCTGTTACGACTTCATCTGCAGTGTCAGTGGTCGTTAATAATGCACTTCCAACAGTAAGCATCACAGGACCTACTAATAATGTAACATTTATTGCGCCTGCTTCGGTGACAATTGCAGCAAATGCAGCTGATGCTGATGGAACAATTAGCAATGTTCAGTTTTTCAACGGTACAACTTTATTAGGAAGTGATGCCACTTCGCCTTATAGTTTTGTATGGATAAATGTAGCTGCTGGAACATATTCAATCACTGCGAAAGCTACTGATAATAGCGGAGCTATAACTACATCTACTGCTGTGGGAGTTATTGTGAATGCCCCTAATGTAGCGCCTTCGGTAAGCATCGCCACTCCTACTAATAACGCAACATTTATGGCGCCAGCCAGTGTTACAATTACAGCAAACGCGGCTGATGTTGACGGAACAATTAGCAATGTTCAGTTCTTTAATGGAACAACATTATTAGGCAGCGACGCTACTTCGCCTTATAGTTTTGCATGGACAACTATAGCAGTTGGCACCTATTCTATTACCGCAGTAGCTACTGATAACAGTGGAGCAACAACTACTTCAGGAATTATTACAATTACAGTAACCAACCCACTTCCTGTTACTATTCAGGCTGAAACAGCTTGTACTGTAGATGGAGTGTTATTGGAAAGTACTAATACTGGCTTCAATGGTACTGGCTATGTAAATACTACTAATGCAATAGGTTCAAGCATTAGTCTGTCGGTTAATTCTACGGTTGCTCAAACAGTGAGCTTAACAATTCGTTTTGCCAATGCCAGTAGTACCGCTATGAACAGAAGTATGTCACTAAGTGTAAACGGCACCGTTCAGATTGCTACGATTAGTTTCCCATCAACAGGAGCTTGGACAACCTGGGCCACTACTACCGTTAATATTACCCTTGCTGCTGGTGCAAATACCTTAAAACTGGCATCACTAGTGAGTGAAGGAGGACCCAACATTGACGAACTTACCTACAGCCCTGGTACTGTAAGTGCCGGAGCTTGCACTGCAAGTCTTGTTGCTCAGTCGTCGTCAACTAGTGTAGCGCTTGTACAAGCAGTTGTAGCGCCGAATCCAACTTCGGGAGCCTACACACTGTCGGTATCTGAAACTGTTCAATCCTACACTGTAGTTAATAGTTTGGGAACTGTTATGTTAACAGGTGGAGCCATAGCAGCCGGATCGAGTGTAAGTTTTGGAGAAACGCTAATCAGCGGACTATATACGCTTCGCATTCAATATGCAAGCGGTAGAATAGAAACAAAAACTATTCAGAAAATCATGTAAAGGAAAAGCGGGGAATATTTTCCCCGCTTTTTTTATTTAATTCAATAAATCCATTTTAATAAAATAAGTTTGTTGAATTTTTACACCAAATCATTTATTCATAAAATATTTTCAATATGAAAAAGACAAGTTACTATCCAAGGACAAATTCTTTTTTAATAGGATTTTTTTTCCTTGTACAAACCATACTGCTCTCTAATTCAGTTTATGCAGGATTAGGAAAAGAGATATCCATAGATTCCGCCTCACATTCTTTAGTAGCCCCTGAAGCAAGTGAATACCAATGGTACTTCAATAACAAACGTATGGAAGGAGGAGATGACAAGGCTTTAGTAATAGACAAGTCCGGTTATTACACCGTAGAGACAAAAGAAGTGGACGGGAGTCTTTCACGTACAGATATTTTTGTAGTAGTGCAGGCCGGAGCTATAAGAAAAATTTATCTGATAGGAGATTCTACTATGCAAGATTATACCTCGGGATATTATCCCAGAAAAGGCTGGGGCCAGATGATACCCTTCTTTTTTAACAGTTCTAGTGTTTCTATTATCAATAAAGCAGTCGGAGGAACCAGTTCCAAAAGTTATTACAATTCATTTTGGACACCTGTAAAAAATGTCTTACAACCCGGGGACTTTGTATTTATTCAGTTTGGAATAAACGATGCTGCGGCTGACACAGCCAGACACACAGTTGCAGGTACTACATTTAAAACCTACCTTACCAAATTTATAAACGAAGCGAAAGCAAAAGGTGCTATTCCTGTATTGGTGGCAACACAAGTAAGAAATTCCTGGAACGCAGACGGTGTAACAGTATATCCTGCTTACCACGGGTATCCTGTAGCTTCCCGTGAGTTGGCGGCCACACTTAAAGTGCCTTTGATCGATCTAGATAAAAAATCCACCGCTCTGTTGCAGTCTGTTGGAAAGGCCTATTCTACTTCGTACATATACAACAACTATAAACCTGGAGAATATCCAAACTATCCAAATGGAAATGCAGACGATGTACACCTTCAGGAAAACGGAGCAATGGAAATGGCCAGATTAGTAGTTCAGGGAATTAGTGAATTAAGTAGTGATCCTAATGTAAGCGCCTTGATCCCAGCTTTAGTAACTACCTTCCCAGTAAACGTTAGTTCAAATAATACTGCTGCCGGGCTTATCACCCGCACTACTACTTATCCTCCCGGTGTTACGGTTACGATTAAAACAATTCCCAACACTGGTTTTACTTTTTCGAAATGGACAGATGCCTCTAATGTGACTTTGGCTACAACTGTGAAAACAACAACTATAATGGGATCAGCTGCCAAAACATACAAAGCAAATTTTACCACTCCCGATAGCAATACTCTACCAAGTGTAAACCTTACCGCTCCTGCCAACAACGCTACGTTTACAGCACCAGCTTCTGTTACCATTACTGCTAATGCTTCTGATCTGGACGGAACGATAACCAATGTTCAGTTTTTCAACGGCACAACTTTGTTAAACACAGACGCTACTTCTCCTTATTCATTTGTCTGGACAAATGTAGCCGCTGGAACATATACTATCACAGCCAA
>JANYCO010000023.1 GCA_025360235.1 Cytophagales bacterium | reverse complement strand
TCTCCTTCAAGGATTTCTCTTTTTAAAACTTCCATTTTGAGAAGATGTTCTATGTCTTCATTGGAAGGTTTAATATCAGGGGAAGTCTTTTTTAGGGTTTTTCTTATAGCATCAATCACTGGTTCAGTAAGAAGAATTTGGCCTATGTAAAATCTATTAAGTATTTGTTTTTGGTTATGAAAATCCTCTAAAACTGATTTACCTAAACTTTCCTTGCACAAGCAAAATAGCAATTCCAAATCGCTTTCTTTTTTACTATTTAATTCGGCAAAGGAAAATTCAAAAACCAATTCATTAACAACAGGTTTGCCAAAAATTACTTTATATAATTTCCATCCGATTCCATTGGTTAGAATAATCCAGTCTACTCCTGCATTAGAGCCATAGTCCAATGCTTGTTTAATATGTTCTTCTTTTAAATCAATCCCTATAGCTTTTACCTCGATTAGGAAACTAGGTTTGCCATCTATTTTAATAGCTAAGTCACAGAATGTTTTTTTGATAGCATATTCAGAAGTAATCTCAGAATACTTATCATAGCCGAAAATTTCAGCTAATATATCCGTTATAATTACGACAGTATCAGATTCATTAATATCCTTTGTTTTAGCATTAACAATTATCGATTGATATTTTTTTAATCCAGCCGTAAGACGGGATTCAACTTTAGCAGAAATACTCATAAAAAGTAAGGTTTCAAGTGTTAAACAATAGGTTCAAGATAAACAATTTGCAGAATATATTTCAAATTGCAAAATGCAATTAAATTTCTTAATATTCTAACTGTTCCAATACAACCGCACTGTGGCATAACATTTATGTTGTGCTTTTGAATTGCGCCTCATAGCCAGCCACACAACATAAAATGTTATGCCACAAATCGTTTATGCAATCAGCTTCTTAAATACTTTAAATGCTTTCCCAGACTCTAGGGACTCCCTTGCTTCAGCTATAGCAGCTTCTGCCGTCAATTGTGGTTTAGCACACCAAATTCCCATGCCAGCATTGGCAAGCACAACTTCCTTCTGCGCTTCTGTTGCTTTGTTTTCTAATACGTTTGTAAAAATTTTTGCAGAATCTTCCAACGTAGCACCACCCGATAATTCTTCCTGATGATAACGTTTAAAACCAATTGTTTCAGGCTCTATCACCTGTTCTTTTTTATTGGTAATCATTTTGAAAGCACCAGTCAATGAGATCTCGTCATACCCATCAAGAGAATGTACGATCATAAAATCTTTTTTTGTTTGCTGGTACAAATAGCCATAGAGTCTTGCTAGCTCAAGACTGAATACTCCTACCATTTGTTTCTGAGGGAAAGCCGGATTGATCATAGGGCCAAGCATATTAAAAAAAGTTTTCAAGCCCAATTCTTTACGGATAGGCCCTACATTTTTCATAGCAGGATGAAACAAGGGAGCATGCATGAAACAAATCCCGCACTCATCCATTTGTTTAAGAAGGGTATCTTTATCGTTTGTAAATTTGTAACCAAAATGCTCCATTACAGTAGAGGAACCAACAGCAGAGGACACGCCATAATTCCCATGTTTAGCTACCTTAAGCCCAGATCCTGCCACTACAAAAGAAGCGCAGGTGGATACATTAAATGTATCTTTCCCATCACCACCCGTTCCGCAGAGATCAATAGGATCGAACGCTTTCATGTCTATGGACAGACAAAGTTCGAGCATACTGTCACGGAACCCTTCAAGTTCCTGAACAGAAATACTGCGCATCAGGTAAACCGACATAAACGCTGCAATCTGGCTGTTGTTGACTTCGCCTCTCCCAATTCTAAGTAAAGTTGATTTTGCTTCTTCTTTTGAAAGTGTCTTATGTTCCAGTAGATAAGATAATATTTGCTTCATAGGAGGGCAATTTACAAAAAGACTTACTATTTTTGCTAACTTTAATAAGAAAATGGATTACCCGATACTACAACTAAAACTGAAGCGAGAGCGTTCTATTCTGCTCAAACACCCATGGATTTTTTCTGGCGGACTGGAGCGGAAACCCAAAGCAAACGAGGGAGATATCGTAGAAGTACGCAGTCATGGTAATGAGATCCTTGGCTATGGGTTCTATTCTGAGAAAAGCCAGATTAGTTGCAGGATGTTTGATTGGCAGAAAAAAGCTTCTGAATTTGAAAAGTCGGATTACTGGGCGGATAAAATTAAACATGCGCTTGCACTTAGGAAAGCTATTCTTCCTGGAGGCACCAATGCTTACCGCTTACTTCACGCAGAGGGCGATTTTTTGCCTGGCATTATCGCTGATGTTTATGCAGATGTAGTAGTATTACAAATATTAGTACGCGGAATCGAACAGAGAAAGGACCTTATTATAGAAGCCTTTAGGAGAAATGGATTTGAAAATTTATACCTCAAAACAAAAGCAAGTTCTCAGAATATTGAAGAAATAAGCAGTACTTCAGGATGGCTTGCCGGATCAGGCGAAGGGAAAGTAGAGGTAATAGAAAATGATCTAAAATTTAAAGTAGATTTTGCTGACGGACAAAAAACGGGTTTTTTTATAGATCAGAGAGAAAATAGAAATTTATTGAAGTCGTATTCTAAAGATAAAAAGGTTTTGAATACGTTTTGTTATACAGGAGGATTTAGTGTTTTCGCTTTGTCGGGTGGTGCAACTGAAGTAGACTCTGTTGACATTTCTTCAGAAGCAGTAAAATTAACAGAAGAGAATGTTCGTTTAAATTTTCCTGATGCCATCCACAAAGGTGTTGCCGTAGATTGTTTTGACTATCTGAAAGACATGCCTGAAAATGAGTACGACATCATAGTTCTGGATCCTCCTGCATTTGCAAAGAACGCTCGTGCAGTAGACAATGCTGCAAGAGGCTATAAGCAAATCAACATGCGTGCTTTCAAAAAAATAAAACCAGGAGGAATGTTGTTTACATTTTCCTGTTCGCAGAATATTTCAAAAGACCTCTTTCAGAAAATTATTTTTGGAGCTGCTGCAGATGTAGGAAGAAACGTCAGGATCATCCATCAGTTGCACCAACCCGCAGATCATCCTGTCAATCTGTATCATCCAGAGGGTGAATACTTGAAAGGGCTTGTTTTGTGGGTGGAATAAGTCAATTACGAATTACGAATTAAAAATTACGAAAGGCTTTGTGTCGGCAAGGTGACACAATTTCTCTTTGGTAACTGATAATTTGGGGAATCTTAAATTTCACATCAATAACGTAATTCGTAATTTGAAATTCGTAATTAAAACATGAAGCCTTCCAGAATAAAATTAGCAGTAACTAAAATAACCCATTGGGAGTATTGGCCTTTCGAAGTAGTTTACTTTCCTGTGGTCCTTTATTATTTTTGGCTTTCATTAAAGGCAAGGTCCTTTTTCTTTTTTAGTGCTTCTAATCCATCGATTGAAACTGGTGGGATGATGGGGGAATCAAAATTTGATATCTTAAAAAATATTCCACAAGAGGTAAAAGCGGTTACATTATTTTTCCCGAAAGGAACTTCTTTCACTGAAATTTTAGAGAGTGTATATGGAAGTAACATTTCTTATCCTCTGATCGCGAAGCCTGACGTGGGAGAACGGGGTACTGCTGTAGAGAAAATAGATAATGAAAAGGAATTGAAACACTATTTAGATTCCAACAAAAATGATTTGTTGATTCAGGAATATGTTGATTTTGAAATTGAATTGGGAATATTCTACTATCGTTTTCCCGATAAAAAAAGTGGAACTATTTCATCGGTTGTGCAAAAAGAATTTTTAAAAGTGACGGGGAATGGGCAATCTTCTATTGGAGAGCTAATGACAAAGTACCCTAGAGCTGGATTTCAATTTAAGAGGTTAAATTCAAAATTAAACTTTGATGTTGTTCCTGACAAAAACGAAACGATAGTCTTAGAACCTATAGGCAATCATTGCAGAGGGACAACTTTTCTTAATGCGAATGACATTATTGATTCCGAATTAATAAAAGTATTTGATTCAATAAGTAATCAAATACCAGGGTTTTATTTTGGCAGGTATGATCTTCGTTGTAAATCAATAGAAGCGTTAAAAGAGGGTAAGAATATTAAGATTTTGGAACTTAACGGTGCAGGTTCTGAACCTGCACATATTTATCATCCTGGAGCTTCTATATTTGATGCGTGGAAAGAATTGTTTTTTCACTGGAAAGTGTTGTATCAGATCAGCATTGAGAATCATAAAAGAGGGATTCCGTATATGAGTTTTAAAGACGCAAGAGCAGGGTACAAGAAAATTAAACAACAATAGAATCGTCATGAATATGATTGATATTATTATTCATTTTGCATTAGGCTTCATAACCAGTTTTGTGGGCTCTATTCCATTTGGTTCTATCAATTTGGCTGTCATTAGGATTAGTATAACGGAAAATAGTGTTGCGGCTTTTCGGTTTATAATCGGAGCTACCATAGCAGAGTTTTTTTACAGCTTTATTGCTATTCATTTCTCAGCTTTTTTATTGGCAATTCCAAAATTGGAATTTTATATTAGGCTCGCTTCTATTCCGATATTTGTAGCATTGGGAGGGCTGTATTTTGTTTCTAAGCCAAAAGAGAAGCCATCTGGTTTTATCTCTGGTTCTCAGAATAATTTCCTTCAGGGGTTAACTATTGGATTCCTAAATCCTCTTCAAATCCCATTCTGGCTGGCTTACGGTACTTATTTTCTTAGTGTGGGATGGATAAAAGAAAATTCCATGTTGTTGAATATTTTTATTTTGGGAATAATTCTTGGGTCTTCTGTTTTGCTTTTGATTATTGCAAAGTCTGCCTCGTATTATCGGGAAAAATTCAGCATTAATGATGACAAAGTAAATAAAATTATAGGAGGTATCTTTGTTCTGCTGGCCTGTTATCAGTTGATTTCTATTTTATAAAAAAGGCTGAACAAATATGTTCAGCCTTTTTAAGAATTCTAAAATAAGAATTTATTTAGTTTCAGAGTTTAGAATAATTGGTGAATTTTTATCCATTAAAATAACTTTGGCGTTGTTTGAATTACCTAAGCTTTTTAGCATGTCAATGTAACGGTATTGAAGTGCATCTTTGGTTAAAGATTCATTTATGATTGCCTGTGATTTTTTTATTGCTTCCGCTTCGATAATCATTCTTTCCGCTTCTTTCTTTTGTTTCTGGATCACATAATCCATTGTTTGTGCAGACCATTCGGCTTCTTTTTTCTGTTTCAAGATTACGAAATCAATTGTAAGTGCAGCTTGTTCGGCTTCAAGTTTGTTTTGAATGGCTCTCGTTAATTGTTCTGGCATGAAGATATCTCTCAAAAGAACGGCATCCATTTCAAAACCATATTTTGAAAGTTGATCTACCAGGTGATCGAAAATGGCTTTTTCAATTTTCACACGTTCTGTAGCATAAAGTTCTTTTGCCTCATATCGTGCGCAGATCTCCCTGGTGATTGCTCTAAGGTTACTTAAAATGATTACTTCTTCGTAATTACTTCCAAAGCGAATATAAATGTCTCTTGCTGATTCTGGTTTAATATGATAAAGTAAACTTATCTCGGCTCTTACACTTAAACCTTCTTTACTTGGAACAGTCAATTCATTATATAGCTCTACAGTACGGGTATTGATCTTTACCATTTTGCAAACGAATGGGTTGAACCATCTTGTACCACCTAGTTCAGGACGAGGAAGTAATTTTCCATTTTTCTGAATATACCCGATCTGCCCGGGTCTGACGATCATACATCCTTGCAATACTACGATAGCAAGGATAAACAGAGCTAATTTTTTCATAAGTTTGTGTTTATTTGTTTAAATTATTGACATAAATGTACAAAAGAATTCTGGAGATTGTCTGTAGATGAATTATTTATCTTCACCTTGTTATTCTTTGAATGTCCTTTTATTATTTACATGAAGGTAGATAAAACTATAGAATATTAATTTTTTTTAGTTACTTTGATAGAATAAATAAACATTTATGAAAAACCTGTTATTTGCAGTATTGATATTCGGACTATTTGGTTTGATTTCTTGTGGCAAGAAAAAAGATAAAACACCTGACGGACCAAAACTTATCTTTATCTTTAAATTTGATTCTACTCTGGCAAGGCTAGACAATTTTGGACTCGCTTCTTCATTACCTGCAGGCCATTCTGCTCAGAGCCCACTATTCAATAAGTTAAGTGCGCACTATGTAGAATTGGCAGCGGACGATTATGTTCCTTTAGGTTCAGGTCCTGTATTGTATAGGGCAAAAGAAACTACTAAGGGTGGAAACAATGCTATTGATTTTCAATATTCAACAGTAGTGGGAGGTGGGGAAGAATTTTTAAGTGTGCCAATTAAGGATGTAAGTCCGGGGACATACAAATGGTTGAGAGTTTCATTGGCGTATCAGAACTATTTAATAAAGTACAAATGGAAAGATGTTGGTACCGGAATAGATTATTATCTTGATGGTACAGTGGCGTCTTTTGTTGGTTTTAATACCTATATCAAATCTTACCAGCTTAAAAATTTGTCAGTGAATGTTAATGCGAATAAACTTCAAGGATATTGGGGTTTTGAATCGGTGGGGACAATCACTACCGGACAAGCACCGGCAGGAGCAACTACAGTTCCAAATCCTCTGGCCTCTACTTCTCCTATTCCGGCGGGAAGTTGCGTAGTGACAGGATCTTTTCCAAGTAAACTTGTTATAACAGGAAACGAAACAAATGACATCATCGTAACGGTTACACTCTCCACCAATCAAAGTTTTGAATGGACGGATCTAAACAGTGATGGCTGGTATGAACCAGCAGCTGGAGATGTTGTTGTGGATATGGGCTTAAGAGGCCTTTATCCTGCAATAAAATATAAATAAATTTGTATAACTCTTTTATATAATTTTCATGGAAGTAACTAGATTATTTGACCTTTTACCTTATCAGCTTGAGAGAAATCCTAAAGAAGATTGCCTTGCCAACAAAGTAAATGGTAAGTGGGTAAAATATAGTACACAGCAAGTTATTGATATCGTAAACAAAATAAGTTTAGGACTTCTGAAAACAGGAATAAAAAAGGACGATAAAATAGCCATCATATCTCCCAACCGACCAGAATGGAATATGATTGATATGGCTGTCCAACAATTAGGAGCGGTACTTGTGCCTATTTATCCTACGGTCACAGAAGAAGATTATAAATTTATTTTCAATGATGCAGAAGTTAAGATAGTGTTTGTTGAAAATGCAGACCTTTATGCAAAAGCTAAAAACGCAGCTGCTGGAGCTCCTACTGTTAAAGAAATTTATTCTTTTTTTGAGATTCCAGGAACAAAAAACTGGAAAGAAATTACCAGCGCTGGAGAAGGAGATGTTTCCATATTGGAACCTCTTAAAGCTGCTGTTAAGTCAGATGACATTCTTACGTTAATCTATACTTCCGGAACAACTGGGACTCCCAAAGGAGTAATGATGACACATTCGAATCTTATGAGTAATTATAAAGCATGCATCCCTCTTATGCCTGTAAATAATACACATCGGGCGCTTAGTTTTCTTCCTTTGTGTCACATATATGAACGTATGCTAAGTTATCTTTATATGGCCGTTGGGGTATCTATTTATTATGCTGAAAGTATGGATACTATCGGAGATAATCTGAAAGAAGTAAAGCCACATATGTTTACTACAGTACCAAGGCTTCTTGAAAAAGTCTACGATAAAATAGTAGC
>JANYCO010000013.1 GCA_025360235.1 Cytophagales bacterium | reverse complement strand
GTCTACCTACCATACCACCCAATAGAGGGTGTCACCAACTTACTACAAATGGGCCTTGGGTACCTTGGCCAGCAGCAGCAGCTCATTATTATATTTCTAATGGTGGTGCCGTAACTCAAATTATTTCGGAAGGTAACAGGGCATGGCATGTTGGAACGGAAAACGATTATACAATTGGGATTGAACACGAAGGTGTGTGCACTACTGCTGTCTACACAAATGCAATGTATGTCGCTTCTGCAGCTTTGGTAAGAGATATTTGCACAAGAAGAGGAATTGACCCTACAACAACTTATAATGGTCCTTCCTGTACTTGTTCCGAAAGTTCAAGTACATGCACTAAGTCTTCAGCAATAAAAATAAAGGGGCATCAAATGTATCCAGGTCAAACACATCACGACCCTGGATTAGCTTGGAACTGGCCTCTTTATTATTGCTTAATTAATCTTTGTCCGGATTTTACATATTCTAATCCTATTACAGTAGGAATTCCCGCTACTTTCACAGGTATTACTTCTGCAGGAAATATTACAGTTTGGTCATGGAATTTTGGAGATGGAAGTACATCAACCGGACAAAATCCAACTCATACCTTTTCAAATACTGGTATTTATTTTGTCACTCTTATTGTAACAGATGCAAGCGGTCACGTTAGCCCTCCTGTTACCCAAATGATAACTGTAAACCCTGAGGCCCCTACAGGTTTTTTTAACTATTCTCCTGGCATAATCACGAGTGGTACTTCAGTTGCATTTGTTGATGCTTCTACCAATATACCAAATAGTTGGTCTTGGGATTTTGGAGATGGTACTCCTTTATTAACGGGAAATACTCTTTCAGAAAAAAACCCAATTCATCCGTATATGACCTCTGGAACTTATACAGTAACCTTAACGGCAAGTAATATTTCAGGTGCAAGCACCGTAAGTCAAACAATAAATGTATTTGACCCTTTCCCGATTCCTGATTTTTATTACACTCCCTCCTCTAATATAAATGCAGGGACAACTGTTCAATTTACTGACAATTCCTCAAACACACCGACTGGTTATACCTGGGATTTTGGAGATCCAGGGTCAGGTAGTAACAATACTTCAAGCCTTCAAAATCCAACACATGTATTTTCTTCTTCAACAAACTATACAGTCAATCATAACGCATCAAACGGAAATGGAAGTGGTAACAACCCTAAAATTGAAACCATTTATGTGGACCCTCAAGCACCTGTAGCTGATTTTACATTTAATTCCCCTTCTTCGTCTTATGATGCACCTACTACAATTCAGTTCACTTCCACTTCCACAAATTCACCGTCAAGTTGGTCGTGGGACTTTGGAGATGGCTCTAGTATTACTACTTCTTCTTCTCTACCTCAAAATCACTATTATTCTTCACCGGGTACTTATTACGTTACTCTTATTGCTTCCAATCCCGGAGGGATTAGCAGCCCGATAACAAAAACAGTTGTTATTTATACAGCAGGTGGTTCCAGTGGCGTATTTAGTGTATTCATTAATTCGGATAATGCAGCTCCGAATTCATTAAATCCAACAGTTAATTTTACAGGAAGTATTTATGGGGTAACTTCATATAATTATTCTTGGGATTTTGGTGATGGTAATACCCAATCCGGTAGTGGTTCAAGTGGTACTGAAACCGCTACACATACTTATTCTGTTGGTGGCCCTTATACTGTAACTCTTACGGTTAATGATGGGAGTGGAAACCAGGAAGTCTCCCTTCCTTATGTTCTATCTTGTTCTGCTGGTAGTGGACAACAACTTTTTACGAGTGCACACATGACAGCTTCTGCAGCTTCACCCATTTGTTATAATTCATCAGGCAATTATGTACTGGGAATTCATGTAACTCCAACTCCTGGTTATTTAAGTAGTATGTATGGAGGTCTTTTTCATTGCACATTATATGAAGATCCAAATCATACAACTCTCGCTTCTGATGACTTTGGAGATTTTGGAAATTTTGGTGTTAATGGATTTGATGTTTCCGCTGGAAATAATTCCTATCTAACTTTTTTTTATAACTATGGCTATACTCCGCCCACCTCATTTCCTCATACAAGAACTTATTACCTTGAAGTTACAGATGCTTATGGCTATTCATACTATAATGCAGCATCCATAACCGTTACTTTTGACCGACCAAATATTACTAACACTAACACTTCCAGTTCAGTTCATCTTTGTTCGGGTGGAAGTATATTACTAAGCAATGGTATTACAGTCAGTTCCGGTGTTCCTCCATATACATATCAATGGAGTTCTTCACCGATAAACGCTGGTTCTTTAAATGCAACGGCTTCTAATGTTACCAGTACCACTACTTATAATTTAGTGGTACATGATAATTTAAATTGTCCTAAGTCAACAAGCGTTGTTGTTCATGTGTCCCATCCAATTGCACATGCTGTATCATCAAACGCATGTA
>JANYCO010000672.1 GCA_025360235.1 Cytophagales bacterium | reverse complement strand
TACATGGAGAAATTCTCTGTATCTCGTTTGGTGGGAGCCCCTCCAGGCTATGTTGGATACGAAGAAGGTGGACAGTTGACAGAAAAGATTCGTAGAAAACCATACAGTGTAATATTGTTGGATGAGATAGAAAAGGCTCACCCAGATGTATATAATATACTTCTACAAGTATTGGACGATGGGATTCTGACAGATGGTTTAGGAAGAAGAGTTGACTTTAGAAACACCATTATCATCATGACCTCTAATATTGGAGCACGTGATCTGAAAGATTTCGGAACAGGAATTGGTTTTGCGACCAGTTCACGTAAAGAAAACGTTGACGAAATGATGAAAGGTACAATTCAAAGTGCTTTGAGAAAAACCTTCTCTCCAGAGTTCCTAAACAGACTTGACGATGTGATTGTATTCAACTCACTTGAAAGATCTGACCTTCATAAAATCATCGAGATCACACTTAAAAATGTGTTCAGAAGAATTGAAGCATTGGGCTATCATGTAGAGTTAACAGAGAAAGCCAAAGACTTCCTAGCGGATAAAGGGTATGATCCTAGTTATGGTGCAAGACCTCTAAACAGAGCTATTCAGAAGTACCTGGAAGATCAGGTAGCGGAAGAAATTCTGAAAGGAGAACTTGCCGAAGGAGATACTATAATGGCTGACCACGACGGTACAAGCGACTCTCTGACGTTGAAGATTCAGAAGAAGAAGCTTGAAAAAATGTAATAGACTCAAACTATAGTTGAAGGAGCTTCCGAAAGAAGCTCCTTTTTTTGTACGGGAGTTTCATTGTTTGGTCCCTACCCCTTTGTTATTCTAGCTTACAGAGTTATCCACATTAATATCACTTATCAAAGTCCTTTATCCATGGGACATACAGCCATATGGAGGCTTAAACTGGGAAGCTAAGCATGCTGTATTGCCTATTAATAAAGGATTGTATGAGTTTGTGCATAACAAGGTATTTTGTAAAAACAGTATGTTTGTTATTTAACTTTTCTTATATTCCTGAAAGCCTTTATTGGTGCGGACTCAGAGAGGACCTCAGCTTGGAGCCTACAATTTATCCACATTGTAGAAAATATATTGCTGAAACTATTGTGGATTGTTAGAATTCATATAATTTTGGTTCAGTAATTATTTAACAAAAACTAAACCTTCAATAACATGAACAAAGCAGAATTAATTGATTCAATCGCAGGAGAAGCTAAATTAACTAAAGCTGATGCAAAAAGAGCTCTTGATGCTTTCATCGGCGCTACTGCAAAAGCACTTAAAAAAGGAGAATCTCTTGTATTGATCGGATTCGGAACTTTCAAAGTAGTTCAAAGAGCTGCTAGAAATGGTCGTAACCCACAAACTGGGAAAGCAATTAAAATCAAAGCTAAGAAAGTTGTTAAATTCAAAGCTGGTGCTGACCTTTCTAAAAAAATCGCTAAGTAATTCTTAGAATTTTAGAATTTTTAAAAACAGGCTACTTCAAATAGAAGTGGCCTGTTTTTTTTGTACCTTTATTCATTAAGTATTATTACAATTAGATGAAAATTGCCATCATAGGTGCCGGACCTGCGGGATTAACAGCAGGATATGAATTATCGAAAAGAGGGAAGGAGGTTACTGTTCATATCTATGAAGCAGGCGATCGAGTTGGTGGGATGTGTAAAACCATTACCTTATGGGATACTAAAGTAGATATAGGCCCTCATCGTTTTTTCTCTTATGACAATCGTGTAAATAAACTATGGTTAGAGGTAGTAGGGAAAGATTATAAAATGGTCAACAGAACTACCAGGATCTACTATAGAAAGAAATTTTTCTTTTATCCTATAAAACCTTTTGATGCTCTAATAAAAATTGGACCTTTTGAAGCGATAGCTTCGCTATTCAGTTATTTAGTCGAAAAAATAGCACCGACAAAACTGGACAACAGTTTTGAATCCTGGGTAAAAAACAGATTCGGAAATAAGCTTTATACTTTATTCTTTAAAACCTATAGTGAAAAACTTTGGGGTATTGATTGCAAAGAACTCGATTCAGATTTTGCAGCCCAAAGGATTAAGAAACTTTCTTTAGGGGAAGTAATAATTAATTCATTAAATATATTTAAATCCAAAAGCAAACATAAAACATTAGTGGATCAATTTGCTTATCCTATTGGAGGCACTGGAATGGTATACGATAGAATGGCGGAGAAAATTCTGACTAATAATTCTGAGAATAAATTTTTTTACAAAACACCAATAAAAAGTTGTAAAGTGGAAAACGGGATTGTTAAGGGAATAATTTTAGCGGACAATACTGATGTTGAGTATGATGCTGTTATTTCTACGATGCCTCTTACCAGAATGGTTCTGAATATTCCTGATGTACCACAAGAGATCATTGCTAAAACAAAAGAACTTACGTTTAGAAATACCATCATTGTATATTTAAAAGTAGAAGCGGTTGATCTATTTCCAGACAATTGGCTTTATGTCCATTCTCCTGAGTTGAAACTTGGACGCATTACTAATTTTCGTAATTGGATTCCCGATATCTATGGAAATTCTAATTTTACAGTTTTAGCCTTGGAATACTGGTGTAATGATCAGGATGATTTTTGGACTTGGGAT
>JANYCO010000640.1 GCA_025360235.1 Cytophagales bacterium | reverse complement strand
CTTTGAAATTGAAAGATCCGAAGATGGAATTAATTTTGAAAGGCAGGGCATAGTAGTCGCTTCAAATATTCCTTCCGGAATAAATAAGTATTCTTATAAGGACAATTCAACAGCCTTTTCTGATGAATCCTATTACAGATTAAAACAGGTGGACAAAGATGGAAAATATGAATACAGTAAGATTGTAAAAGCGCTCATCAAATCGGATAGGAGTGAAGTAGTGCTGTTTCCAAACCCTATTATAGATCAATTGTTTTGGTCTGGTGAAGATCCTGAATCTATAGAAATTGCTGCGTTATCCGGAAATGTAATTTCTAAATTCGAAAACCCAATTGGTTCAATAAAACTTGAGGATTTAAATTCAGGAGTATACCTACTTAAAATTGAGAAGAAAGACCAGCAACTAATTTATAAAAAAATAATAGTCAACTAATCAAATTTTCTATAACCGTTGATTTATGAAAATATCGTACATGGAAATATTTAAAGTAAAAAATCTCATTACTACTATGAGAGTATGTATAGTTTTAGGGCTTCTATTTATTACCTGTTTTACAGCAACAGCAGCCAAAGAAAAAGTAACCAGTACTACGATTTATGGTACTTCTATTAATAGTGTTATGCAATTGGTGGTGGAAGACCAGTATTATTATAATGGTACACCAACCGGAATTATCACCAAAGGTAGTTCAGGAATAGTGACTATGGGAATTCATCATGATGCAAGTTCCTTCTTTGTAAACAAGCTTTCTATTTCATGCAGTTTAAAAGTTACATGTTATGACAAAAATAAAAATGTACTTGGTTTTACCAATTCTAATATTATTCCTGTTATAATCAATTATGATGCAGCAAATGGTATAAGCAAAGACAAACAATTAATTGTCGTTCCAGGTACTCATCATATGGAAGTTGAAATGGTTGGAGACCCTGCGGTAATTTTAAACGATGGAGCGCAAACCAATATTATCCCCTCCTTTGTTTTTCTAAATGCTTCCCTGGAAATTGAGCGATACTACCCAATGAATTATTCCGTCATTCCTTTAACTCAAATTGGTGCAACAGGTCATAAGTTAGATCCTGTTACCAATGAATTGGAAGTTTACTGGGATTTTATTTACGGAGCTGAAGAATATGAATTAGAATATACTTATGTTGATGATTATTCAACGGATCTAGCGACTACCCTTGCTACTAATGCGCTCTCTTATGATTTTCGTTTCAATGCTAACAGAATCAATACTTCTGCACAGAGTTACCGTATCCCCATGTTGTATGCCCGTGGTTGGTTACTCTACAGAGTCAGAGGAGTGAGTAAGACAGGGGCAAATAATAGTACTTCCGTACCTGGTAAATGGTCTTCAGAATCTTCTGGAGCAACTAATTTCATATCCTTATTTCCTGCGGCCAATACTTTTAACATCACAAACAATGCTGCCATAACTACAGAAAATAAAAACTGGCAGGTTTCCTCCTCTTTTGCTGAAGACGGTAAAAGAAAAGATGTGATGAGTTATTTTGACGGTGCGCTATACAACAGACAAAGCCTTACTAAAAATAATACTGACCAAACAATTATTGTAGGAGAAACGGTTTACGATTATCAGGGTCGTCCTGCTGTTCAGATACTGCCAGTGCCCGTAACAGGTTCTTCGGTAAGTATAAATAATAGTCTTCGCTACATTGCTAATTTTAATCAGAATAATACTGCTGTAAAATATTCAAGAAAGGATTTCGATCAAGACGCTAGTTGCAATGCTCCAACACCTCCGATGTCTGTTACTTCCGGTTCTTCTAATTATTATTCTTCCTCTAATCCGAATAAAACGATTGCAGAAAATCAATACATTCCTGATGCTGAAGGTTACCCGTTTACTCAGGTAGAATACGAGCCAGACAACACAGGTAGAATAAGGAGACAAAGTGGGGTAGGGGATGAACATAAATTGGGTTCAGGACACGAAACACAATATTTTTATGCCAATCCTGAACAAGAACAACTCGACCGTCTTTTCGGATCGGAAGCCGCTTACAACATTCATTATAAGAAAAACATGGTGATTGATGCAAACGGTCAGGTAAGTGTTTCTTATATGGATCAATACGGTAGGGTAGTAGCTACGGCATTGACAGGGCAAACACCAACAAACGTGACCGAATTACTTTCGGGGGCTGATGCAGCTACTCCGCTTACAGTACAACAAATTCAAAGTTGTCCTGAAAACGATCCCAACTGTACTACTCCTCTTATCAATAACAATAGTCAAATTGATAATGCACTTATTTTTTCAAAAGTGCTTCTTGTAGCTTCTTCCGGTGATTATGTATTTCACTACGATATGAGAGGCCAGGATTTCTCCATACTCTGTGACGATAATGATCTTGCTTCCACACTCTGTTACGATTGTGTTTACGATCTTGTCTTTACAATAAAAGATCCATGTAACAATGTGGTGAAAGAAATAAGAAAGAGTATTGGTACTGCCGGGGAGATTCTGGATGGTACAATTTCCGGTTGCATTGACGATCGCGATGCAGAGGATTTTACGGTGACCTTACAAACAGGGAGCTATACAGTAGCAAAGAGCCTGGAAGTAAACGAGGATGCTTTTGAAAAACAACTAGATCATTATATAGGACATTGTCTTGAACTTACCCAGGAAGATATTGATGCCGAAGTGGAACGCATAAGACCTTCTATTATCAATGAGTGTGCTGAAGTAAGCTGTACACAATGTTTGATCGCATTGAACTATACCGACATTGCAGGTATGGATGCGAGTTATGCCGCTTATCAGACTGCTCATGCTTCTAATGTCGATGAGCAATATAAATCTATTGATGAATATAAATTTGCTGTAGAAAGTTGTAAAGAAGATTGCGAACCGATTACACCTTGTCAGGCTGCGTACGGAATGATGGTTTCTGACATGAGACCAGGTGGACAATACGGATCTTTGTCTGCAGGCAGTCCATTATCGGTTTACAATTTAGAAAATGTACTTCCCAGAAATACAACCGGAATGTTTAGAGTTAGAGAAGGTAATTTCAGACAACCTTCCAATAAAATAAAATATCCTTCCGATCCAAATCACTACCGTACGGATAAAGGATTTATAGCTTATGTACCTTTAGAACAAATAAGCGATACAGAATATGATCCTGCTGTACTCTCTGGAAAATTGGATAAAGTAAATAGACTGATGCCTAATGCAGACGGTTCTTTCCGTATCTTAACTTCTACTACCGATCCTGATTATAACAACGACAATGCTTTCTGGGGTATAGAACCTCAGTTTTTAGCACATGTTAGTGATTTTAGTGATTTCTATCAGGCATCCTGGGGGGAGTCATTGGTATTTGCACACCCTGAATTTTGTTACTACGAACACTGTATCGTAAACGATGTGCGCAACAATGCAAAAGGATATTCGAGTTATGATTTTGATGTTCGTCTTCAGGAAGTAGTAACCTTTCAGGACGCTATTACCATTCAGACTGAATTATCCGGTACAGCCTCAAATCCTTTATACGATCCTAAATTTAATACAGCACTTGTTGCTGAAACCGATCTGACCAATAGCTCCAAATTAAACGACCTTTTAGAAAACGATCCTTATTTTATGTCGGGAGGAAATGGCTTTGCAAAAAGAGCAGACTTCTTAGCGCTCCTTACCAACTATAAACAAGAGAATGGGATTAATTACACGCTGAAAGAATTTGTAGCCGCTACCGTACGTTGTGGAAATTATTATCATACCACTGCTAATGATTTGAAAGGAGCCGCCTGTGCTGGTGCCTATATGAGTACAGGTTCTCCAACTTCTGTTCTGGATGACGAATGGACAATGTATGCTTCTCTTTACCTTTCCGAAAAACAAAAACTGGAAAGAAAACTTTCGGATAATTATTGTTCAGATAAAATAAAAGACAATCTCACCTTTAGTTGGAACGGTGGTGTCAACGATGGTGGATTCAACGGATGCATAGGCAACAATCATTACAATCCATTCAATTTACGTTCACGCTCTTTTTTAAATACGAGCTCTTTCCCTTATTGGTTTTGGGGATTCAGAGCAGCCTTTGACCAACCTTGTTCCTGGTACACCTTTGCTTTGTACAAAAACAAATTGAAACGCTTTACTTCCGACGATCAATTGGGTGGTGATTTAAAAGGAGTATGTGATATAGATGACCTGAAAGAGCAGGTCAAACAAATGAAGGAAAAAGCTAATCTGGAATTGTATTTAAAAACAGGCCAATGCCCAATGGCTTTTGATTTGGAAGGACTTTTAAATGAATTGGCTATTAACGAAAAACTTACTGTTGATGAAACCATTGGCCGTAAATACAAATCATTTACTCAAAAT
>JANYCO010000047.1 GCA_025360235.1 Cytophagales bacterium | reverse complement strand
CCTTTTTATTGGCATTTATATCCATGGTATTATTTTATTTTATATTCGGGAAAGCCGTACTCCGCAATTACCGTTTATATAAAATGTATAACCACCATGTGCAGTTCCTTCTTACTTTTGATAAACTGTTAAAAGAAATGGAAGTTTCCCCAAATCTTATGGCTATGGAAAAAGTATTGGGAGAATGGAAAAATTATCTTACCCGATTAGAGCAAAAACCAATCAATACTTTCACTACTACTGAAATTATTTCTCTCTTCAACAAAGATGAACTTAAAGAAAATTTAAAGGAAGTAGATCGTTCAATCTATAGTGGAAGTATTACCGGTAATCCCTCAAAGGCATTAGAAGTGCTTAAAAAATTTTCCAACAAGCGTTACAAAAAACGTAGAAAGGAGTTGAGGAATGCACGATAAAAAACTTGAATGGCTTTCGTGGGATTGGTTTAGCCCTGAACAATTGCGCAATTTTCATTGGGATAATCAATTCTTTTTGCTTTTTATTCCTGCAATACCCTTATTGTTTTTAATCAGATGGTTATTCTATTTTACCCTCCGCGAAAAATTTGATGTAGCCCTTCCTAAAACAGAAATAAGACGTTGGAATTTTATCCAGTTATTAAGATTAATTCCGATCTCAATGCAAATACTATGTATTGTATTTGCATTGCTGGCTTTGGCAAGACCTCAAAGCGTAAACGAAAGAATAGACCAGTTTAGCGAAGGCATAAATATTCTTTTAGTAATGGACGTTTCTGAATCTATGCAACTCGAAGACCTTCGTCCCAACCGGCTTGAAGCGGCAAGAGAAGTAGCCAAAAAATTTGTAATGGGAAGAAATAACGATAGAATTGGTATTGTACTTTTTGCAGGTGACGCCTATTCTCTTTCTCCTCTGACCAACGACCATGAACTTGTATACGAATATCTTTCAGATATAAATTTCAATATGATCGAAAATTCAGGAACAGCTATAGGAAGTGCAATTGGTGTAGGTATTAACCGCTTAAATGAATCTTTTTCCGGTTCAAAAATAATGATCTTACTGAGTGATGGTGAAAATACTTCTGGTCTTCTGGACCCAACTACTGCAGCCAAACTTGCCTACGCTTATAATATAAAAATATATACCATAGGAATAGGGAAGGAGGGAGACGTTGCTTTCGGCCGCGACTCCACCGGAAAAACACAAACTGTAAAATCACATTTAGACGAAGCTTTGCTTAGAAAAATAGCAGAAGTAACCAAAGGCGATTACTACAGAGCATTAAATAATTCAACGCTGAATGAAGTATTTATCACTATTAATAAATTAGAAAAAGGCAAAATAAAAGAATCGCGTTATAAGGATACCAGCGATTATTATCAGATCTATTTAAGTTGGGCAATTGTCTCTTTCCTTTTCTGGATGTTGCTTAAAAATACGTTTTTGAATAATTTTTTGGAAGATTAGTGAAGGAGGAGGACAGAAGGATAGAATACTAATCATTTTTCTTCTTTCATCCTTCTATTCTCGCCTCCTTTTTCATACCTTGTATTAAACCATTTCAAAATTCTGTTGTCTAAGGTTTAAAGATACTATTATGAAACAGCTAACTTTGGTTCTCGGACTTATAATTGGGATAATCCTCTTTACATCCATTGATTCCAACGCTCAATGCCGCCCCAGAAGAGGTCACCGAAGAGGTGGATTCGTTTACATTCCTCCTCCTGTAATTATTACCCCGGCACCCGGGCCCGTTGTAGTGGTTCGACCTTTGCCTGGACCTGTAAGGTTTCATCGTCGCTTTCGCAGATGGTAGGGGTAAGTTGTTAAATTATGGCTTATAAGTTATAATTTAAGAAACTCATAATTCATAACTTATAACTCATAATTAAGCTTTCCTTTCATTCTACCCATTTTTTACATATTTTTGGATATGTTGGCGATTGATATAGAACAAGAGAATAAGGAGATAATAAACAGGTACCGAAAGTTATTGAAACTTGCAAAACCTGTATTGAAAGACGGAGATGCCAAGATCATTAAAAAAGCTTTTTACGCCTCCCTTCAAGCGCATAAAGACATGCGTCGCAAATCAGGGGAACCTTATATTTACCATCCCATTGCCGTAGCCCAAATAGCCGTTGAAGAAATTGGTCTTGGTACCACTTCAATAGTAGCCGCTCTTCTCCACGATGTGGTAGAAGATACCCACCTCGAACTGGAAGACATTCAACGTGATTTCGGACCGAAAGTAACCTCCATCATTGATGGCCTTACAAAGATCTCTGGTGTGTTCGAGCACGGAAGTTCTCAGCAAGCGGAAAACTTCCGTAAAATGGTACTTACCCTTTCAGATGACGTTAGGGTTGTACTCATTAAGCTTGCTGATAGGCTTCATAATATGCGCACTCTTGACAGCATGCCAAGGGAAAAACAGTTAAAGATTGCTTCTGAAACCATCTATCTTTATGCTCCCCTGGCACATCGTCTTGGTTTGTATGCCATCAAAACAGAATTGGAAGATCTTTACTTAAAATATACCGATACTGAAAAATATTTTGAAATAGCGGGAAAAATAAAACAGACAAAATCTGCCCGTGATAAATTTATAAAAGATTTCATTGCGCCTATAACCGAAAATTTGGAAAAGGCAGATTTTAAATTTGAAATCAAAGGAAGACCTAAATCCATTTTTTCTATCTGGAATAAAATGAAAGGCCATACTTCTTTCGAAGAAATTTATGACCTGTTTGCAATACGCGTTATTGTAGATTCTCAACCTGAAAATGAAAAAGCCGATTGCTGGAAAATTTATTCGATCATCACCGACTCCTACAAACCTAACCCCGACAGGCTGCGCGACTGGGTAAGTACGCCCAAAGCCAACGGATACGAATCCCTGCACACTACAGTAATGTCAAATACAGGTCAGTGGGTGGAAGTACAGATTCGTACTAAAAGAATGGACGAGATTGCGGAAAAAGGTTATGCCGCCCATTGGAAATACAAAGAAACAGGTTCTTCAAACAAAGAAGCTGGATTAGAAGCATGGTTGGGGAAAGTTCGAGAGATCATTGAACAACATGATTCTTCCGCGCTTGACTTTATGGATGACTTCCGTCAAAATTTCTTTAGAGACGAAGTTTATGCTTTTACACCAAAAGGTGAATTGAAAATTTTACCAAATGGCTCTACCGCACTTGATTTTGCTTTTGAAATCCACTCTCATATCGGGTCGCATTGTTTGGGAGCCAAGGTAAATCAGAAACTGGTTCCGCTCAGCTACATTGTTAAAAACGGAGATCAAATCGAAATCCTCACCTCCAGCAAACAAAAACCTAGCGAAGATTGGTTAAAATTCGTCGTTACTTCCAAAGCGAGAGCTAAAATAAAAGACAGTCTTAAAGAAGATAAAAAGAAAATTGCCGAAGAAGGAAAAGAAATTATTCAACGTAAGCTGGAACATCTAAAGCTGGAACTAAACAACGAAACAGTTCAACATTTAATAACCTTCTTTAATGTAAAATCTTCTTTAGATCTATACTACAATGTAGCAAAGGGAATTATTGAAGTTCCCGATATTAAAAGATTTAAAGAATCGCTCGAACAAAAGAAATTTGAGAAAAAAGAACCCGAAACAAAATTAAATAACTTAACGAAACCAGCACAAACAATAGGGAAGGACACCTTATTGATTGGTGACGATCTGGCGAAAATTGACTACAGCTTTGCGAAATGTTGTAATCCAATTCCGGGAGATGACGTGTTTGGATTTGTTACCGTTTCCGAAGGAATAAAAATTCACCGCACTAATTGTCCTAATGCCGTAGAACTCGTTTCCAACTTTGGCTACAGAGTGATAAAAGCAAAATGGAATTCTCAAAAAGAACTTTCTTTCCTAACGTCTTTAAACATTATCGGCACCGACCGAGTTGGTATTATCAACGATGTGACGAAAGTTATTTCCAACGAACTAAGAGTAAATATCCGTTCCATCACGATTGATTCCAACGACGGTATGTTTGAAGGAAGTCTGATGCTTTTTGTAAACGACACCAGACAATTGGATACCCTAATTACTAAATTACAGGCGATACCGGATATTGTGAGTGTGACGAGGAGCAGTGTTTAAAATTATGAATTATGAGTTTTGAATTATAAAAAATTTATAATTCAAAACTCATAATTTAATGAAGAATCTTAAACACCAGCTCCTTCATAATCTGCCCGGGCTCCATACTATTCCCTATAATCCCTTTGCTTCGCAGGTCCGCTTCATGAAGATATTGGATTACATTAATGGCTTTTTGAACAGGAAATGCTCTGGCAGCCGCCTGGTAATCTTTGGCAAAATAGGGGTTCACGCCAAGCGTTTTTGCCACACTACCATCTGATTTATCGTCAAGACCATGTACTAATAATACTTTACTAAAATAACCAAACAGCGCGGCAAGAGAAGGGATGATATTATTATTTTTGGGATTGGCTTCGAAATAATTTATAATTCTGTTTGCTTTTACAGCATCACGATTAGAAAATGCTTTTTGCAATTCAAAGATATTATACTCTTTACTTATTCCAACATATTTTTCTACCAGCGATTCATCAACTTCTTTTTTATCTTTTAGGTTTATAAGCAATTTATCGATTTCATTTGCCATTCGGCTTAGATCGTTCCCAATATTTTCAATGAGAAGTTGGGTAGCTTTGTTGTTTATTTTTGCTCCTTTTTCAGCAAATATCTTAGCAATCCATTCCGGCAACTGGTTGTCGTAGATCTTTTTTGTGTTAACGAGTACACAAAATTTATCAATATTTTTCCCAAGACTTTTTCTGCCATCTAAATTTTTGTATTTGTGACAAAAGACAAGAACGGTTGATGGTAGGGGGTTTTGAATATAAGCGTTCAGAAATTTTTCTCCCTGTTCCTTATTTAAGTCAGGAAGTTCTTGCGCTTCTTTTATAATAACTACCTGCCTTTCCGCCATCATGGGAAATTTTTTGGCGTTTTGTAAAACAGTATTTACTGTAGTTTCTTTTCCATAAAGAACAGTCTGATTAAAGGATTTCTCTGATTCGCTGATACAGTTTTTTTCAATAAAATCAGAGATCAGATCTATATAATACGGTTCATCACCCTGTAAAAAGTAAACAGGTGCATATTTATTTGCTTTGAGGTCTTTTAATACCGAGTCGGGGGTAGAAGCCATACTTTAGTAAAGTAACAAAAAGCGTTTAAGATTTCCGAAGGAGAGATTTCCACAAACAGATATTAGACATTAGATTTTAGACATTAGATTTTGTGCGAGGTTTACTTGTCAATATTACAAAATGCTGATTACAAGAAATTTAAATATAAATAATTGAATTCTAAACTCTAATGTCTAATCTCTAAACTCTATATTTGCTAATCCCTTAAAATATGGCTTTCTTTGCACTCCAATTCCATAGAGAGGTGTCCGAGTGGTTTAAGGAGCATGCTTGGAAAGCATGTGTGCGGGCAACCGTACCGGGGGTTCGAATCCCTTCCTCTCTACACTGTGCATTTATAACCAATTTTAATCGAACTTAATTGATTTGTATCCATTAAGTTCGATTTTTTTTGACATTGGAAATTGGTTAGCAATCAATTAGAGTGAGTTGTAATTGCTTCTTGTATCAAAAATAGTAATCAAGTATATCGTATCTCCTTTCACTTCGTAAAACAGACGATTATGTTTGGATAGCAATAACTTTCTGACGCGATTATTTTGAACAGTTTTAGCACCTATCAATGGAAATATGGAAAGTAATTCTAGTTTTGATTCTGTAGTGTCAATAAAATCGCTGGCTACTTTTTCACCCCATTTTAAAAGTAAGTATTCAGTAATTTCCTGAAAGCGAAATTTGGCACGGTCAGACCATTCTATTTTTTTAACCATGTTTTCGCTTGGCTCATTACTTGCTTATGAGCTGTAGTTTTTCCTGAATCAATATCAGATAATCCTGCATTAATATCCTTTTTTTCTTGTTCAGTAATAGAGTCCCAAAAATCAATTGTATCATCAAGCTGTTCTTTCAACGTTTGAAACACTTCTTTTTTGATTTCTTCAGGTAATGTTTGAAATGCCATTAGAAATACTTGTGATTGTGCTGTGTGTGTATTCATATTTATACAACTAAAAGGAATACATTTATGTTCCTATATTAACTAAGGTAGGCAAATTTTACGACTTTTGTACTATCGTTTATGATCTTTTTCTACTTATTAAAACCCTCTAAATCTTTCATATAATAAATAAAGAGGTTCGAAATTCGGACCTTCCAGTCTACAATTCAGCAAGAGTGCAGAGCAACAGCAAGAGAAATGTTGTTCTGCACTCTTGCTGTTTATACGAAGCTGTGCTGAATTGTCCTCTTGCTGTTGCTCAAACTGTTGCTGTCCTGAAGTTTTATTCTCAATCCTCGCGCTCACACTCTATACTGACACAAAGCTAAAAATTCAATCTCAGACGTTTTTAATATAGAAATCACGAATAAGGTGTCGGTGTCAACGAGGAGGGCTCAGGTTATCTTTATTTAAATTCAAACATAGATGTTTAAATAATAGAAGGCACGGACAAGATTGTCATAGCCAACGGGCACACTAAATCCCTAAATAGTAACATTGAGTCTGTTTGAGTGGGAGAGTGAGTTGTGTTTTCTTTCTTATTGTATGCTGATACTCTTGCTGTCCGGAAATTTGTTATCTTTAGCTGTCACTAAGTTCATTTGTGATAGCTCGATACATAATAGTATAGTTAAGCACTTGGTTAAAAGCTATGGCAAACTAGGGTTATTGAGATAAGATAAATTTATATAGTTACAATCCAGATGGAAAATTTAATTACTATGCTTAAACCTACACACATAACATTCTTTGGTGTAATAATTACTGTTCTTGGAGCTTTGATTTCAGGATATGGAACCTATCTTCAAAATACAAAATCTTCGGAAAAATCAGATACAATTTTAAATACAAGTAAAAATACAAATGAAAAGGTTGAAAATTTAAAAGATCAAAATTTTCAATTACAGCTAAAGGCTGATGACTTAAGTCAAAAATCGGAAGTGCAGTCACAAACAATAGATAAACTGCGGACTAATTTGGATCAACGCACAAATCAGCTTGCAGATCTTAGTAAAAGATTGGCAGATAAGTCGGATGAACTCAATGAGGTGATTATAGGTAGAAATAGGTTTGTAGAAATAGCTTTTTTTGTCGTACCCAATAGCGAGACAATACAGTTTGCTGTAAAAAATACATTTTCTACTTTTATTGAAGATGTACAAATAGTCATGAGGGATTATAATAAAATGATACCCTTCATAATTATGACTAATAATAAACCTACAATCACTCCTAAAGCCTTGCATGATGCAACAATACATTTTGAGAAGATCTCTTCTGTTGCGGCTAACGACATGGCGATTTTTAAAACTATGTTAATAGATCCGAATGGGGTATATACTTTTGTAATAGGTTCTCGAGGGAAAATAGTTTATGAAAAGATGGTATTTCATCAGGAGGGAGCAAAGGTTTTTGTAGGATATTTTGTGACTGAAACAGACGGAAGAGTTATTAAGGAGGAATTCTTTGGAGCACCAGATAATGTTAAACAAATTTTAACAAAAAAATTGAACTCTGTATATGATAATCTTCAATTTTCAAATTAGAATATTGTTTCCTTCGCCGTTGTTTGTGTCTTCACAAATAACCTTTATCTATGCAACACCAGGCAATTAAATATGTCAACTCTTGCTG
>JANYCO010000615.1 GCA_025360235.1 Cytophagales bacterium | reverse complement strand
CTTTTGATAAACAAACCACTTATCAGGAATTTACAAATCGTAAGCCAGAAGAGAAAAAGGAGGAAATTGTTGAGCCTGTTTCGAATGGTGCTGAAGTAAAAAAGACAGAGATCAATATTGATAAATCGGATGTTTAAGTCTTTCGAAGAAATAATTTCAGGTAAAACAAGAAATCTATTTCGATGACTCTTCCATTCAATAAACTTCCTGAAGGGAAGAAGCTTTATTTTGTATCCGATTTCCACCTCGGAGTACCTGATTATGCTTCAAGTTTGGAACGGGAAAAGAAAATAGTTCGCTGGCTCTCTGTGGTAGAGAAAGATGCTGCCGCGATTTTTTTAATGGGGGATGTATTCGATTTTTGGTTTGAGTTTAAATATGTCATCCCTAAAGGGTTTATAAGACTGCAAGGAAAGCTTGCAGAGATCACGGACAAAGGCATTCCTATATATTGGTTTACAGGCAATCATGATATGTGGGTCTTTGATTATTTTACAAAGGAGTTGAATATACAAATATTCAGGGATACTGAAGTTTTGGAAATAAACGACAAAAAAATATTTATTGGTCACGGAGATGGATTAGGGCCGGGTGACAAATTTTATAAATTCATAAAAAAAATATTTAGGAATCGATTTTTTCAAGGATGGTTTAGGCTCACACCTCCGTCTATAGGGATAGGAATTGCTAACCATTGGTCCAAGAGTAGTCGTATCAGTGGACTTAAGAAAGAAGAGTTTACAGGTGATAAGGAGTGGTTGCTTATTTATTCAAAAGAGCAAGAACAAAAAAGGCATCACGATTATTATATTTTTGGGCACCGTCATTTACCATTAGATCTTGAGGTGAGTTCCTCAAGCAGATATATCAATCTTGGAGAATGGGTGAATTATTATACCTATGCTGTGTTTGATGGCGAAAAGGTGAGACTCACGAATTATACTGATTAATTCATTTCGCGGATTAAAAAAGTAGAATCCACAGATAAACAAAAAGCCTGAAGTGTATTTCAGGCTTTTTGTTTAATCTTATTTTTTTCAATCCTACTAATCCTAATCTAGCGGTCTTTTTCTTTATCAAAAGTTTTTCCTTTATCCAAGGCTTTGGCTTTGCCAAATTGCTTCAACGCTACCATGTATATTTCATCTGTTTCGTTGATGATTGGATAAAATCCTGCATTGCCATATAGACTCCTTGCGATGTAGGCTTTTATATTAGCTTTCAAGAAGCTTTTCGATTTATTGAATTGCACTTCGTTGTATTTAGCTCCTGATTTAGTTCCCAGTGTTACGAGATCTTTTAGCATTGCATCTGTTACTTCAAAGGTTGCTTTGTATTGCTCAAAAGTCATCGTTTGTAATCGAACTTTGTTGTTGGTGAAATAATCTAAGGTATATTCACGAATTAGATTTTTGTTAAATAAATCCAAAAGATAATCGGTCAGATCCGAAGTGTCTCTTGGTACAAAAACATCTGGCATGATTCCTCCTCCGCCATATACGGTGCGGCCTCTTGTGGTTTTATAGGTTAGTGAGTCTGCAAATTTAACGCTATCCGCATTAAAGAATTCTCCTTTTTTATACCTGTTTGCCAAATCGGAATTGTATTTGTCAATGCCCTCTTTTTCATATGGTTTTTGAATGCATCTGCCGCTTGGTGTATAATATCGGGAAATGGTAAGACGTAGCTCCGACTGATCGCTTAATGAAATAGGACTTTGAACTAACCCTTTTCCAAAAGAACGACGACCTACAATTAAAGCACGGTCATTATCCTGTAAGGCTCCGGAAACAATTTCAGAAGCGGAAGCGCTACCCTCGTTAATAAGAACTATAATAGCTCCTTTTTCAAAATCGCCATCTCTTTCTGCTATTATTTTAGAGTCGTAGCGAGTTCCTTTTCCGTCTGTGTATACGATTAGCCTGTTGTCTCCTAAAAATTCATCAGCCATATCGGTAGCCCTGTTCATGTAACCTCCAGGGTTGTCTTTAAGGTCAAGGATGAGTTGTTTCATCCCTTTCGCTTTCAAATTCATGAGCGCCTCTTTAAATTCAAAATAAGTATTCTCTGCAAAACGGCTTACTTTGATGTATCCTGTTTCTTTGTCAATCATGTAACTCACATCAACCGAAAAAGTAGGAATTTTATCTCTTACAATGGTGTAATCAAGAAGTCCCTTATTGCCTTTTCTTAAGATTGAGACTTTTACTTTTGTGCCTTTCTTACCCCGAAGTTTACCAAAAACATCCATGTTAGTAATGTTGACTCCGGCAACCGTTTTGTCGTCCACTTTTACAATTTTATCTCCTGCTAAAAGACCGACAGTCTCTGACGGACCGCCACTGATAGGGGCTACGACATATATTGTATCTTTAATAATATTGAATTCTATCCCAATGCCTTCGAAGTTTCCTTCAAGTTGAGAACGGGCCATGTCAATATCCTTTTTTGGAATGTAAGCGGTATGTGGGTCCAGTTTTTCTAACATCTTATCGATAGAGTAATCTACAAGATCGTCCATGTTTACAGTATCTACATAGTCGCGGTCTATGAGATTTAAGATCTCCATATATTTAAGATAGTTTCCGGTAACATTATTTTTACCACTGTTTTTAGACATTATCGCCCCGATAAAAATACCGCAGACCAGCGCTAAGGCAAGAAAGATTGGGAGTTTTATGTAGAAACTATTGTTCTTGATTTTATTCATTATAAGTTCTGCTAAATGGTTTTAGCAAATTTATTCAAAATATCGGTTTTATAACTATTTTGGGTGGGTAAAATTCGATTACTTAACAATATTTCCACCCTTTCTTTCGATGAATTTCAAGACCTTTAAATATTAATCGTTTTAAAGCAATAAAATAAGTAATTTTAAAAAAAATACCAATGTCAAGACTGCTTGCAATAGATTATGGAACAAAGAGAACTGGTTTGGCAGTTACTGACCCATTGAAGATTATTGCTACAGCACTCACTACAGTTGAAAGTAAGGACCTCATGAAATTTTTGAAGGAATATACAGCAAAGGAGGAAGTGGAGGCTTTTGTTTTGGGGATGCCCAAAACGCTTTCTAACGAGGATTCTGGAAATGCAAAATATGTGCAATCTTTCGCTGAAAATCTGAAAAGGGAAATTCCTTTCATACCTATTCATTTTGCCGATGAGCGGTTCACATCTTCTATGGCCAAACAATCAATGATTGATAGTGGTGTTAAAAAAAAGGATAGAAGAGTGAAATCGAACGTTGACAAAATAAGTGCTACTCTTATCTTGCAAACTTTTATGGAATCAATAAAGTAGCGTTGTTATATTGTATTTGAATGTATAGTTATCGTGAAGAAAATTATTATTGTACTGTTTTTTTTCGTTATTAAGTTACAGGTTTCTGCTCAGGTGTTACCTGTTTGGTATAAGGATCATGACGTTGATGTCCGAAAAAATAATTTTTCAAAATTAACAAACAATCATTCCGATTTTTCTTTGGTTAAAGTGGTAGATACTGTTTCTATTCCTGAAAAGGTTTCCATTGTGGTGGTTAATAAAGATGGGAAATTTTCGCATGAACTGGATTTGGAAGTTGCGGCATATTGCAATAGCGACAATAATATTATAGCAGGGAAAAGGAAAAAGGGTAAGTTGCTATTGGGAGTAACTGATTTGAAGGGTAATCCTGTAATCCCATTGGAATACCAGAAAATACGATACGCTAAAAATTTATTTGCGTTAAAAAATAAGGAGGCTTTATGGGCGCTGTGCGATGGGAAAGGTAATAAGATTACTGATTTTAAATACATGGATATGGTATTTACTTCTTATGGAAAAGTCAAAGTAAAGAGCAGGCGTGGAGTTGGGATATTAAATGAAGACGGAACAGGGTTGATTGATACAAGTTATGGAGATGTCGATCAGTTTTCAGTAGATAGTTTTCTTGTAAAAGATCAGGATGTATGGGAGTGTATAGATCTCAAAAAGAACGTTAAATTTAAATGTGCAGCCGATAGTCTTGGAGCCTTGAATGACTCACTGTATTTTTATTATGCCGAAGGGAAGGTTTTTATAAAAGATAGTCTTGGGAAAGTCATAGGTTCTGAGAATGGTTATCAAAAAGCAGAAAAAATAAATAAGAAATTTATTAAGGTTTCTGTGGATGAATATTCTGGCCTAATTGATTTTTCGGGGAAAGAATTACTGCCTTTGAACTATTATGATTTTCAGGTTGACGATGCGGGATATATAAAGGCGTTGGGAGATGAGGTGAAAGCAATGCGTTATGGTGATGTTGTTAATAAAAATAAAAAGAGGTGGAGTCTTCATGATTCTTTAGGTAAGAAATTATTAAACAACTGTTATAAAAACTTTCACAATTACAAGGAAGGATTAGCGGCGGTACAAACGAACGCAAATCTCTGGGGCTTCGTTGATAAATTGGGTACATGGGCGATAGAGCCAAAGTATAAATTTGTGAGTGATGTAAAAAATGGTTTGATACTAGTTAAGCTTCCTGATGTAGGAGAAAATGATTTTCGGTTGATTAATAAAAAGGAGCAATTAATTTCTACAGGAAAAGAAGCTCAGCTTATTTATCTAGGCGTTATACGGGAAAGAGTTTGTAGAGATTCTGTCAAATTTGAAGGAGAAGGAGCAAGCGAGTTGTTCTATGGAGTGCCTCCCTTTCGATATGATAGCTATACTCCCTCAGAGTTTGGATTTATAAGAGTGAAAAACGGCACCTATGCGGGAGTGCTTGATCCTTCTGGTCAGGAAGCGGTTCAGGCTTATCAGGATACGGTTTACCTGGCCTCTTCGGATACTTTTTTTCTGTACAAGAGAAACAATGGATTGGTCGGGTATTCAGACGGGCACTGCAATACATCTATGACTCTTACCGATAAATTCCAAGAAGTACAACCTTTGAAAAACGGTTATTCAAGATTTAAGAAAGATGGCTTGTATGGATTTATTGATGCTTATGGAAATGTTCAAATTGCTCCGAAGTACACAGCAAGCGGAGAGTTTAGTGATGGAATGGCGGCTGTATTTCTAAGAGGTAAATGGGGTTATATTGATAAAA
>JANYCO010000600.1 GCA_025360235.1 Cytophagales bacterium | reverse complement strand
GGTACTTTCTTTAGATTGTAGCGATTTTGAAGGTGCAACAATTATTCACGATCTCAATAATCCAGAATTACCAGAAGAATTGTGGGGAAAGTTTGATGTGATAATTGATCATGGCACTATCGAACATGTATTTCATATTCCTAATGCATTGCAGAATCTGTTTCGTATGTTGAAGCCTGGGGGACGCATGATTCATAGTTCCCCAACTTCTAATTTGGTAGACCATGGTTTTTATATGTTTTCACCGACCCTTTTTTACGATTTCTACGAAACCAATAATTGGGAAATAAACAATATTTACGTCGTTTCTATGACCCCCCATCAAGAAACGGAACCGTTTTTCTATACTGAGTATGAGCCAGGAACCTTTGATACGGTTTCATATGGAGGATTAAGTCCGGGAATGTATTTCACGCTTAGTTTCTTGACAAAAACATTAAAAAGTACGGGACACCTAATTCCTCAACAAGGAGTATATAAACGTGACAAACCCTGGTTGCGTGGTATTCAACCTTAAGAGGCAGTGAATTGGATAATTTGGATGGTGGCAAGTTAAATAAATGAGTGAGTATATTTTATTTTTTATAAGTATTTTTATAGGTAGCTTTTATGTCTGGAAAATTCTTCCTCACTCTTTTTATGAAATTATACAAATTAAAGGGCATGCTAATTTTAGCAGTATTAAGCTGAACTCAACTGATAGCAGGTTTAAGAAGCTGGTATTGATCATTTTTGGTTTTTTATCGGCATTGAAATATGATCGACCTGCCATTGAATTGCAAGAGAGTCAACTGCAGAAATTTTCTTCTTTCTTCAAGGAGCCAGACAGACCAATAATTGATCGTCGAGATTTGGGGGATTATTACACAGGTATCCCTGACTTTTTCAAATCACTTAATCAACCAAATAAAACGGCAATTACTTTCCGGTCACGCTTGGCTTTCATCGTCTTTCCCTTGCGCTTTGTAATAGATCACCTAATCAGTAAACCTTTAACCATTATTTTCTTAACAATATATCTGCTGGGGGTTTTTTCTTTTCTGGGAATAATACAGTTGTGGTCGCTTCTGTTCAGGCAGAAATATCAATTGAATCAGGCCATAGACAGGAAAAAGGCTTATTTCAATGAATGTGCAGACTATCTAAATAAGAAACTTCCACCTTGGGAATTCGGGTTTTTACTATTCAAAATATTAGAAGGCGCCAAGTTCACAGAGGCCATTGAGAAATATGGTTATTCTCACCCAAATTGTGAATTCGGTATTGAGACTGCCTTGATATCAACTACTCACCTGCAAGGAGTTGATTATGTTGATGTTGGTACAGAGGCCATCCGACAAAATATAATATTAGGTGATATTGAATATAAGCAGATAATTAACTGCTATATAGAGGACAATCCATTTCCCGAAGAGGCATTTAAAGATATCTACCTAATCCATGTTGTTGATCATATCCCTGATTTGCCTAAGGTCATCCAAGAGTTGAGTCGAATTACAAAGCCGGGAGGTCATATATTCTTTTCAGGGCTATCGGACTTAATGGGAGGGTATTACCTAGAGCAATTAATTTATCAAGGCAATATCTACAATAACAAAAATATTGAGTGGTATGAGAATTTGGTTTCCAAATATGGATTCAAAGTCAAATACAAGTCGTATATGCAGTCCGGAATTTCATATTACTTCTGGAGGTTTACTGTGTTTTTCCATCATAGGACAGAGGCATGGATTTTATTTTCCAAGCTGTATCATGACTATCCATTTATAAAGATTCTTTATAAATGGATAGTAGATCATGTGATAGTTAAAATTTTTAATTCTGATGAGTTTTTCGTTAGCCAGAACAAACATGGACTAAATTTCATGATTGTTATGCAGAAAAATAGTTAGTGCATTTTAATTTCACATAATGAAATTTTCGCCCGATTTAACGAATAAAAGCCATGAGTCCAAGGTGATTCATATTCGGCCACCCCAAGCCTGGACTCCGATAAACGTTGTTGAGTTGTGGCAGCACAGGAATCTGCTGTTTTATTTGGTCTTAAGAGATATCCGCATAGTATTCGCGGGAACCCGCCTGGGGATATTGTGGGTGGTGTTACCGCCACTGGCGACGGCTACTGTCATGACTGTAATGCTAGGGTTTTTAGCCAAGGTCCCATCTCACGAATTGCCTTACTCACTTATCGTTCTTTCAGGGATGGTGCCGTGGCTGTATTTCAATAATGTGGTTTCAAAAGCCACATTCAGCATGGCGGCAAATGCGTACTTACTGTCTAAAGTATATTTTCCGCGCTTGATTATTCCGATAGTCCCCATGCTAGCAGGTCTGATAGACCTCTTTTCATTGCTAGGGGTTTTATTAGTCGCTACGCTTTTATTTGGGTTAATGCCGCATATATCCTGGTTATTTATTATCGTTTCATTGATATTAGCGATTTTTTTGACTATGGGCGTCGGTTTGTGGTTTTCTGCGTTAAATGTTAAATATTCTGATATTGGAAAGTTGTTGCCAATATTGTTACAACTAATGGCTTATGCCAGCCCCGTATTTTATCCACACTCATTCGTCCCTGCTAAGTGGTATTGGCTTTATGACTTGAATCCATTTGTCGGCATAATCGAGAGTGTCCGTTGGGCACTATTTGGGGGGAACCCGTTCCCTATGTATTCTTTCATTGTATCGGTAATAACGGCTTCAGTGATTACACTATCCGGTATTTTTTTCTTTAGAAGCGTTGAAGATACAGCCGCGGACATTATCTAAATTATGAGTAAACTAGCACTCAGGGTAGATCAAATCTCCAAGTCTTACCAAATTGGTAAGAGCGACCCTTATGCGAAGATGCGTAAGCCATTTGTTGATCTTGCAAAAAGAGTTATTTATGGACGTTCACCATTACTTCCATCGTATGAGAAAAATAATGAGAGCTTGTTTTGGGCATTGAAAGATATCTCTTTTGAAGTCAAGCATGGTGAGACAGTGGGAATTATCGGCAGTAATGGAGCGGGCAAAAGCACCTTATTGAAAATCCTGTCCAGAATAACCAAACCAACTTCCGGATATGCCGAAATCCATGGACGGTTGGGATCATTGCTAGAGGTGGGTACTGGATTTCATCCCGAGTTAACTGGCCGTGAAAACATCTATTTAAATGCCACGATCTTGGGCTTGGATAGAAGAGAAATTGCTAGGCGTTTTGATGAAATAGTCGCATTCGCCGAAATAGATCAATTTCTTGATACCCCTGTCAAATTTTATTCAAGCGGAATGCATATGCGCTTGGCATTTTCGGTGTCTGCGCACCTAGACCCGGAAATCCTCATTCTTGATGAGGTTCTCGCCGTCGGGGATGCCGCCTTTCAAAAGAAATGCATGGGTAAGATGGAGGGGGTAGCAAAGGAAGGGCGAACGGTTTTATTAGTAAGCCATAACATTGCTTCAATCCTTTCTTTTTGCGATAGATGCTTGCTTTTAAATAAAGGCAGATTGGCTGCAGATGGGGATGCGGTAAGTGTTGCTGAAATTTATCAGGAAGGTCAGAGTGGTGTTGCAGATTCAGATCCTAAAGTTAATGAAATGATTATTTCCGCAGAAAATAAAAAGAATCAAAAGGCAATTTTTAGATCAATCGCTCTAGCTCCTTTGGGAAGACATGGGGAACTAGTTGCAGTGCTACGAGTAGGATGTGATATGGAAATCATGGTTTCAATTGAGGCCATTAAACCTATTGTTGAAGTTTCAGTCATTGTTTCAATTTTCGAGGCAACGGGAAATAGGGTAATTGATATTGGCACTGCACTAAAAGGAGACTATTTAACATTAGGTTCCGGTGAAGAGGCACAAATTCATTTTACTTTGCACAATATTCTGCTCAAACCAGGTACATATCGTGTTTCATTATGGATGGGACGCCCCCCCACAGAAGATATCGATGTTGTGACTAAGGCTACTGAGTTCAATATTGAAATGGACCCACGCAGAATAAAATATCCTCATCAATACCTGTCTGTTTACCAATGTGAGTTTACTCATTCAATAATCACTGGTAATGCCAGTAAAAATGCAGACTCTGTGTTGAATTAATGAAGACATTAGAGAGTATTCTTGAAATTATTCGGCAAGGAGGAGAGGTTGATTCTGAAGAACTTCTCCCCTTTCTTTATCCGGAAAGTCGAAGTGTTCGTTTCATTCGCAATGATTATTTAGCGCGCACTTATTATTATGCAGGCAAGCCCGAGCGGGCAAGAGTGTTTGCTGAAAGGGCGCTCATGCTGCTTGAAGGCAATTCTGAGACCTACATCAGTTTTTACGTCATGTTGCAAACTGTATTGGGTAATGCTGATGCTATCAAAAA
>JANYCO010000580.1 GCA_025360235.1 Cytophagales bacterium | reverse complement strand
GATTTAATAAATGAATTTGCACTATTTATTAAAACTCCTGAAAAATTAACCATTACTTTAGATCAAATGATTCAAGATAAGGAATACTTTCAATGCCTGGTAGCTATAGATAATGAAAGTATAATTGGATTTGCAACTTATTACTTTTCCTATTATTCATGGACAGGTAAAGGAATTTACATTGATGATTTATATGTAAAAGAAAAATACAGAGGACAAAATACCGTAACAAAACTTATTGATGAAATAGTAAATATTGCTAAACAAGAAAATTGCAAAAAAGTTAAATGGCAAGTTTCAAAATGGAATTATAAAGCCATAGAGTTTTATGCAAAACAAGGAGCGGTTATAGATGGGACTGAGATTAACTGTGATTTGAAACTATAATCTATAATCATTAAATATCTTAGTCTATAAATTTAAGCTTTTTGTCTGAACTATGGTTACGCTGATTGACAGATAGACATGAAAATGGAATGATGTAAAATATCAGGTTTTATTTATTAATTACCATTTTATCTAAATTGATACTTATTTATTAGTTAAAAGGTAAAATTGATATCATGTTTTTTCAGTCAATCAGCGTAACCATAGTTCAAACAATTTTATTTGACTCGAATTAAATTTAATTGTACATTTGTGCATCAAATTTATTTTTTACTTTTAATTTTTATGATCAAAGAAGAATACAAATATTCAGCACTTACTTCAAAAATTATTGGTTGTGCTATAGAAGTACACACGATAATAGGCAATGGCTTTCAGGAAGTCGTCTATCAAAGAGCACTTGAAGAAGAATTTCTACTTCAAAATGTACCATTTTTACGAGAACAAGAAATCTCAATATTATATAAAAATAAGCTTATAGGAACACGTAGGGTGGACTTCCTTGTAAATCAAGTAATATGTGTAGAATTGAAATCAGTTATTCAATTGGAAGCTGTGCATCTCGCACAAGCAATTAACTACCTTGAAGCTTATCATCTCGAAGTTGGCCTACTTATAAATTTCGGAGCAAGGAAACTAGAATTTAAAAGAGTAGTAAACACAAAATATGACAAAAAATAATTAACCAACTATCATATAATTCAGTCAATCAGCGTAACCATAGTTCTGACAATTTCGGAGCAAGAAAACTAGAATTTAAAAGATGAGTAAACACATAATACGACAAAAAATAATAAACAAACATCATGTTTTTTCAGTCAATCAGCGTAACCACAGTTCAAACAACCTATTTCTTCCTCGGCTGATTAAATGTCTTCTTCTTAAAATTAGTATTCTTAGGTGGCCTTGCATCAGGATTGTAAACAGGTCCTTCTCCCAAAGCTTCTGGTAACGTTAATTTTGGAATTACTTTACCAATCATAGCTTCAATTCTTCCGAATTTGTACTGATCTTTTTCCGTAATAAAAGTAATCGCAGTACCAGTAGTTTCCGCTCTGGCCGTACGTCCTATGCGGTGGACATAATCTTCCGGATCTGGAGGGACATCGTAATTTACAACAAGGCTTATCCCTTCCACATCAATTCCTCTTGAAAGAATATCGGTACCAATAATAATATTCAATTGTTTACTCCTGAACTCTCTTAATATTTGTTCTCGTTCAGATTGGTCAAGATCGGAATGAAATGCTTTTATAGACAATCCCGAACGACGAAGTTCGGAATACAATTTCTTTACATTTTCTTTCGTCGAAGCAAAAATAATCGTACTTCCTACTTGCCCGGCAGCCATAATACTTTTTATTAATGGAAGCTTTTGAGTATCGTAAGTCATATATGCCTGCTGAAGAATTCCATCGGCTGGTTTTGAAATTGAAATACTTATTTGTTCAGGATTTCTCAAAATGGTATTTGCCATCGTCCTGATCTTAGGAGGCATGGTGGCGGAAAACATCAATGTTTGTCTATCCTTTGGAAGATAATTGATGATACGCATTATATCATCGTAAAAACCCATATCCATCATTCGATCTGCTTCGTCAAGAATCAGGTGTTGCAAATGATCAAGATTCATCGCACCGGAAGTAAGTTGCGCAATCAATCTTCCCGGAGTGGCGATGATAATATCAGCACCTTCTTTTAAGGCTTTCTTTTGTTGTTCCCAAACAGTACCGTCCCCACCTCCATAAACAGCAATTGAACTTACTGAAATGAAATAAGAAAATCCTTCAATCTGCTGATCTATCTGAATCGCCAGTTCGCGTGTAGGAACAATAATAAGTGTATTTAGATGGCGTGTTTTAGCTTGTAATATCTTGTTCAAGACAGGAAGTACGTAAGCAGCGGTTTTCCCTGTACCTGTTTGCGCACAGCCTATCAGATCTTTGTTTTGAAGGATGATGGGAATTGCCTGTTCCTGAATTGGAGTAGCTTTGGTAAAACCCATAGCATTAAGCCCGTCCACAAGTTGGCTATCAAAATTAAATTCGTCGAAAGTCAATGGTAATTTATTTATTGTAATGAAACTATACAATACCGCAAAACGGTATCGGCGAATATAAGTAAAAATTGGGGATTTTCAAAAAAGCCGTATCTTTAAAGCCCGATTACTCTATTAAGTCGGTTATTTTATGCTTGGATTAAAATTGGCCACAGACCCACGTTGGGTGAATATCGCGGAAAAAAATATCGAAGAGATCCTTATTGACCATGCCTTTTGCGAACAGAAAGCTGCCACTAATGGAATTTCGCTTATCGTGATGTATCCTGATAAAGAGAAATTGGTAGCCACCGTCACTCCAATTGTAGCCGAAGAATGGGGGCATTTTAGAATGGTATTAAAAGAAATGGAAAAACGCGGATACAAGCTTGGGCCAAAACGAGCGGATAAATATGTAGTCGAACTTTTTAAATTGGAAAGAAAAGGAGGAAAAGCAGAAAATCAAATGATGGACAAATTGTTGATCGCTGCTCTTATTGAAGCCAGAAGTTGTGAGCGTTTCAGACTACTTTCAGAAAATATTTCAGACCACGAACTAAGAGATTTCTATCACGAACTAATGATCTCCGAAGCCGGCCACTACAGAATTTTCCTCGACCTGGCAAAAGAGTATATGCCTGAAGCTATAGTAAAACAAAGACTACAAGAAATGCTGGAAGCGGAAGCGGAGATTATGAAAAATTTAGAAGTGAGAGGAGACCGAATACATTAAGTCAATTACGAATTACGATAAAGCCCATAATTCGTAATTGACTAAGAGTGTTTCTCCAGCTGCTTCACCAGCACATCAAAATCTTTTGGATAAGGTGCTATCACTACGATCTCTTCTCCATTTAATAATTTAAACGTTAAAGAATAGGCATGTAAGGCAACTCTTCGAATGAGTGGTTGTTCTTCAGTATCTTGTTTGAGATTAAAATTTTTCTTCTTCAACTCGGACAGGTAAATAAATTTTCCGCCGTATTGTTCATCACAAACGATTGAAGCTTTAAGGCAAGCCAGGTGAATCCTGATTTGATGCATACGGCCAGTTATTGGAAGACATTGAACTAAGGTATGTTTTTTATAAGCTTTAATCGTGTTAAAAAAAGTTTCTGCAAGTTTCCCATTTACACGGTCTATTTTTACTATCCCATTGGCCTGAGCATGGATCGGCAAATAAACATTTACATCTTTAAAGTCTTGTACACCGTCTACTACAGCATGATATTCTTTTGTTACCTCGCGGTCCTCAAACTGCATGGCCAAATGCCGGTAGGCCTCAGGATTTTTTGCTATTGCCAATACACCTGACGTTTCTTTATCCAAACGATGACAAACCTGTGCATCGTCTGAATATGTCTTAGCCATTTTTTTAATATTAAAAGTATCCGCCCTGTCGTCCAGAGTAGAAATATAGGGCGGTTTGTTTACTAAGATATAATCTTCATTTTCAAATAGTATTAAATCTTTAAAATCTGGTGTTTTCATTTATCTTCTGAAAGACTCTATCTCGTTATTTATTACCTTGCCTTTTTTAAGAATGAAGAAGAAGTTTGTCCCTTCTCCCATCAAGCTTTCCACTTCAACTTTAGAAGTATGGGCTTCTACAATATGTTTTACTATTCCCAAACCCAATCCAGTACCTCCCCTGTCTTTAGCACGACTCTTTTCTACTCTGTAAAAACGCTCAAAGATTCTTGCCAAATGTTTTTCTTCAATACCAGGTCCGTCATCTTTAACAGATACTTCTACCTCATCATTTTCAATTACGAATTTCACCATCACCAAACCATTGTCTTTTCCGTATTTTATAGCATTAACAATTAGATTGGTCATCACCTGACCGATACGCATCTTGTCTGCATATACATAGCAAGATTTTGGATTGTATTTGTAAAATTTAAGTTTAGTACCTCTCTTAAATGCAGTCTCTTCCAACTGATCAAAAATATCTTCCGTTAGTTTTAGTAAATCAAAACTCTGAAAGTGCATTTTAATTTCTCCTATTTCCAATTGAGAGATTGTAATAAGGTCTTGCACAAGCATATTTAAACCATCCAGACTATTGGCTGCTTTGTTGAGGAATTTATCACGAACGTTAATATCGTCTACGGCCCCGTCTATAAGGGTATGCACAAAGCCTTGAGCGGAAAAAATAGGCGTTTTTAATTCATGTGAAACATCTGCCAGAAACTCTCTCCTAAAAGTTTCTAGTTTTTTTAACTCTTCTATTTCCAATTGCTTTTTTTCCGCAAAATCTATAATCTCTTCTTTAATTCGATTGAGAGGAGTAAAATTTGTAGAACTTAATTTTTGTTTTGAAAAGCTGTAATCCTTTTTTTTAATTTTATCTAAAAGGATATAGATATTATCGATCTCAAGAAAAATAAAATTCTCCAATGAGAAATATAATATGGCCATTACACTAGCAAAACAAAAATTAAGTTCTACAAATTTTACTCCTCTCAATCGAATTAAAGAAGAGAT
>JANYCO010000545.1 GCA_025360235.1 Cytophagales bacterium | reverse complement strand
AGAAGGATCAGCAACTTCTGAGTATGTGGTTGTAAGGCCAACGGATTTACTCAGAATTACATTCCCGTTTTCATCCAGATTTTCTACTACATATTCTTTTATGCCTGTCTGATAACCTGTGTAGGGTGTCCAGGTGAGCGTGTTGGTTTCGTTTGCCCTGGTAACTGTAAGATTCACTGTACATGTGTTTAGGCTGATGCCGGAAACATTATTGCAAGCGTCTTTATAACTCACCTCGTAACAATAAGGATTGGTACTTACATTGACAATTCCGTCAATGTAAGTATTTGAATTTGAACTGCCGTGAATAGTATACGGCACTCCAGTTTTTCTGTAAACAGTATAAAAAGCAACAGATGGAACAGCAGAATTTAAAACAGGTTTGCCCCAAACTACTTTTGTCTGATCTCCAATAACGGTAGAGTTGAGATTGGTTAATAATGGAGCTGCACCTACATAGGCAGCTTTTACACAACTGATCGATGAGATAGAGAGGTGATTTTTCCCCGTGTTGCTGTTGACCGTAGGAAGAGTTTCTTTTACCTGATAACAATAATCTGAGCCACACTTTACTGTATTGTCTAAGTAAGGACTTATTGCATTTGTTTGCAATACTGAACCATTACTGTAAAGATCATAATTAGTATAAACGAGTCCGCCGTTAGAATTAAAAATTACCTGATTGGAGCCGTTAAGTGCTGTAGGGGAAATGATGATACTCGCTATCTCTGCAGAACTGGCAGAGGTTTCCAGACAAGAATCTATATTCTCCATGCGGAAAGTGTACGTGTTGGCCTGAGTATTTATTCCTGAAATGGTTTGTGTAATCGTTCCTGTAGAGGCTGCAACAAATGTTGAATAGGTACTGTAGGCTCCGTTGTTAGTTTTGTATTCGATTTTGTATTGTCTGTTGATGATCGCGTCAAAACGAAGGTTGATGGTACCTGCAGCAGATTGGTTGGTAACAGTCAGGTCTACGATTTCTGGTGTAGTTAAATTTTGTATTGGAGTGATCGTTTTAGTAGCCGCAGCTCCTGTGCATATTGGAAGAATAGAATATTGGCCAGTGACGGTTATTGTTTTTGGAGTTATTGGCGGTACCATGCTATAAGAATGTGTATTGATTCCCTGAATTCCTGGTAATACAGGAGTGCCGTCACCGTAATCGATGGTATAAGAATCGTAATTGGTATCAGTGATGTTTACGTATACCATGCCGCCTTCGCAAGCCTGTACAGTAAATTTTGGATTTGGTTTTCCAAGAATGTCAACGGTAGTAGACGTGAATACAAGTATGTTTAATGGTGCACCACTATTTACGGCTTGTTGGATTGTGTATGTACCAGGAATGGTGTAGTTATGGGTAGTAGTTTGGGTGCCAGCAGCAGGGAAATTTACAAGATCATAAGTATAAACAGGATCAGTAAGTCCTACTGCACTACTACTAAGCGTACAGCTTGTTACTGTTACAAGGCAAGGCGCACAGCAGCGGGTTTTATCAGGAGTGAAACAAGCACTATATTGTCCAAAGCAAAAGATTGGAGCTTGCAATAGAAAGAACAATAATAAGGCAATGTATTTTTTCAATTTTGAAATTTTAATTTAATAATCTTCTAAATTTAACTAATCTTAGTGATTACACCAGCTATATCCAAACGTTCCTGTTCGCCTTTTAGCATATCTTTCAATGTTAAAATTCCTGAGTTCATTTCCTCAGAACCAATGATAAGCACAAATGGGATTTTTTTGCGGTCCGCATATTCCATTTGTTTCTTCATTTTGGCTGTATCAGGGTAGATTTCACTATTAATACCTTTTTGGCGCAATTGGTAAAGCAGTGGAAGGGCGTATTTTTTCGTTTCTTCGTCGAAATAGCAGATTAGTACTTTTGAGGAAATGGCATTTGTTTCAGGAAAAATAGCCAGTTCTTCCATTACATCATAGATTCTGTCAATGCCAAAGGAAATGCCTACGCCGGATACATCTGGCATTCCAAATACTCCTGTAAGATTGTCGTAACGGCCACCACCGGAGATACTGCCTATTTGTACATCGTTGGCTTTTACTTCGAAGATGGCTCCTGTGTAGTAACTTAAGCCACGTGCCAGGGTGAGGTCAAATTCCAGATTGGTTTCTTTTAACCCAAACGCTTCCGTGTAAGCAAATACAGCGTTCATTTCTTCAAGTCCTTTCTGACCAATCTCAGAGCCAGAAAGGAAAGTTTTCAGGAATCCGAATTTGTCTTTGTTATTGCCTTTAAACTCCAGTATTGGAAGGAGAGAAGCGATGGCTAGTTCGGTGAAATTTTTTGTTTTTAATTCATCTACTACTTTTTCTACGCCGATTTTATCAAGTTTGTCAATAGCAATGCAGAGATCAGTTTCACAACCCGGCATTCCTATTTTTTCTGTAATGGCGGTAAGTAATTTTCGGTTGTTGATTTTAATGGAGATGTTTTTAATCCCCAATTTCTCCATCACTTCGTTGATCATCAAAAC
>JANYCO010000541.1 GCA_025360235.1 Cytophagales bacterium | reverse complement strand
TATTTAATGTCTGTAAAAGCTTTTAGAAAATTATATCTGTCTTTAGCCATCGTTTTCTGGCTCTTATTACTATTTTCAAATCTGTCATTCTATTTCACAGAAAATCCATTTGTAAATCCAGCTCTTGCAGATTTCTTATCCAACTATCTGCTTTGCCTTTTCATCTTATTTACAATGTTGTTTTTTAAAATTGAAATAGGAAAACAAAAACTCGACAGTCAGGACGATTATCTCTGGAATGTATTCATTACAGGAGTCAGTACCATACTTACTTCTTTATTTATACGATTTTTCATCTCCGTCAAAATTTTTGAAAGCCTTTTTTTATATACCATTTTCTTTCATGTCAATCTTGGCTTAGTCACAATATTTATTGCAGGAACATTTTATGTTTGGAAGAAATTTATTCTTTACCATAAAACCAGCCGGACAAATCTAGCCTGGCATATTTTAGAATATTTTGTATTGATCTCGATTTTGTCAAGCTTCTTTATTTTTGAAGCAAATCCGGCTAATGTCTTCAATTTCCTTGAATGTCTTATTGACGGAGGAGATTGTTATGAGAAATTCCAAAAAGTATACTTCTATCTTACCATAAGTCCTTTTATAGCATTAGCCATTTACTTGTCCTTAAATTTAAAATGGATTGCCTTACTCAATTATAAAAAGAAGATCAGAAGCATAATACTCATGGCGTTTACACTCCTGATCTGTGTCATCTATTTCCAACAGATCTATGAACACCAACTCACCAACGAATTAAGTATCGATCTTTGGGACAATATTTTTGTTCTTGGAATGCTCGCTTTCATTGCCTTTTATGCTCTTGTATCTTTATTAGTACTTATGTTTCACTTACCTACTTCTTCTGTTTTTGAAAGAAAAATAGAAGAAGTAAAAGTATTCCAAAAATTAAATCAATCAATTCAACAAGGGGAAACAGAAGAACACATTTACGAACTATTGCTTCAAAGTGGCATCAGCTCGGTAGAAGCTAACTACGGATGGCTCGAGATGGTAGATGAGAAGGGTAATTTCAAAGCATTTATTCATCACAATATTGACAAAATAGATGTTTTTGAAATAAAAAAAGTTCTGAGAAAAAATCATATCAATACGAAAAAAGAAATTTACCATGTCAAAACTTTTAAAAGTTTAGCGCACAACGAAAGGATATTAAATCTACCTTACAAATCTGCGATTATGTTGCCCTTAACTTCTAACAATGAATTTTTAGGGACATTGGTTTTGATAAAAAATAAAAATAATGGATTTGACAGAACTGCTACTGATGTATTGCATGCTTTTGTAAGTCAGGCAAGTCTTGCTATTAAAAACTACAGGTTAGTCTCAGATGCTTTACAGAATCAACGTTACAGAGAAGAGGTCAAGATTGCTAAAGAGGTGCAAAAGCGCCTTCTCCCAACCAATCTAATGCTTAATGATCATTTACAGATTCATGCTTTCTCCAAAGCTGCAGATGATGTAGGTGGAGATTATTATGATATCTATACATTTCCCGGAAGCAAGAAAATAGCAATTACAATTGGAGATGTCTCAGGGAATGGAACGACAGCTTCTTTCAATATGGCTCAAATGAAAGGTATCTTCCAAAGTCTAATTCAACTTGGACTTCCTGCCAATGAATTTATGACATACGCTAATAACGCTGTTGGTGCTTGTCTTGAAAAGAAATCGTTTATTACGTTAAGCCTTTTTATAATTGACATAGAAAATCACAAATTTGAATATGCAAGAGCCGGACATTGTCATTCCTTACACTATTCAGAAAAAAATAAGAAATTCAGTTTACTTGAACAAAAAGGTTTAGGTCTTGGCATTGTACGCAACGATACCTACAAGAATCATATCGAACAAAAGACTTACACCTACGAAGAAAACGACTTACTAATCCTTTACACCGACGGTATTATTGAAGCTGTAAACAATTCAGGAGAAGAATATGGCTTCGAAAAACTTCAGGATATTATCTCTGAAAATATAGATTTAGCTCCAAAACAATTGTCGGAAGCGGTCTTAAATAACTTATATGAGTACACTGGCGACAGAAACCTAAACGACGATTATAGCATTATTATCCTAAAATTTGTTTAAATAATTAATAACCATTATCCTTTTTTCACGTAAACAACTTATAAAATGAACATTACTACATTAAAAGAGAATCAATATTATATACTTTTAATAGATGGTGAACTCGATGCAAGCTCCAGCATAACCCTAGACAATGCTTTAACAGAGGCCCTTTCAAAAAAAGAGAGTAAAATATTAGTGGATTGCAGTCGTTTAAATTACATATCTTCTGCCGGCTTAGGAGTGTTTATGTCTTACCTGCAGGATTTTGAAACCGAAAAAATTTCAATGGTGTTGTATCAGGTAAGTGAAAAAGTTAAAAATGTATTTACAATATTAGGCTTAGATAGCCTTATAAAGATAGTAGCGAATAAAGATGAGGCGATAGGTTTGATGAAATGAAGAAGATGATGGAAAAGATTAAAATAGCGTGTACCACAGAAAATCTTAAGGATGTAAGGAAGTTTGTAAATACTACTCTCTCCAAACTTCATATTCCCGAAAATGAAATCAACATGATTGTCTTGGCTGTTGATGAAATTTGTGCCAACCGTATTATCCATTCCAATAAATCCGATAAAAATAATCAGCTAGAAGTACAGATCTCCGATAGGTCAGAAGGTCTTGAATTTAATATTAAGGACTCAGGAGAATTTTATGACAATACTATTCAGGATGATCCCAATATCCCAACATTGATCAAAGAAAAACGCAAAGGCGGAATTGGCCTTATGTTGGTGCGTAGAATTATGGATACTATAGAAGTGAAGAAAGAAGAATCTTATACTACTTATACGTTATTCAAGAAGTTGAATATTTCGCATGCTTAGTATATTTTAACCATAAACAAAAAGCCTGATAAAATTTATCAGGCTTTTTTGTTTATGCGATGGGTGATATTACTTCACAATAATACATCCATCTTTAATTTCGATATTTGCACCATCGTTAATAGTCACATCCCCACAATTTGTTTTTATTACGGCAGAACTTCCTCCGCCTTGAATAGTAACACTTGCTGTTCTACTGCTTCCAAATTCAACCTTGGTAGTACTTCCCCCTATCTTTACATCGTAGGTATACGTCTTAGAATCTTTGTTATAGTAACGAATGTAAACGCTTTTCACAGCAGAGTACCCAATACCAGCAACAAGTGCCAAAATAACTGTAACAAAAATTAATTTCTTTTTCATAGTTTTTAGGGTTGGTTAATTGTTTAAATAATACTCCTAATGTAGAAACTATTAGGAGATAAACAAAAGTCTTGTTCAATACTGAACTAAAAATTAAACAAATAAACGGTTCAGACTTTACCTTTTCTCTTTTTTTATATTTTTCCCCAAAGTTCCCCAAAATCTTTTAAATCGGTTTTCCCGATCTACAATTGAAACAAAGTTGCTAACTTTCGCTTTTTCAATGTCAATTTTTATGAACTCTTTTTTTTCGATGGTTTTAAGTGTATCAATAACAAAGGGAATAAAATCAACTTTTATCTTAATTCTTCTTGGATAACCTCTCAAGAGCCTTGCCTGCAAAGGATCCGTGGCAATCGCAATTTTCTCAAACCCAAGCTTTTTGGCCATCTGATATGAATAATAAATATTTTCTGTACTATGCTCGGCTTTCGTTTCTATAAAAACATTTTCGGAAGGAATCCCCAACTCCGCAGCATACAAAGCCATTATTTTACTTTCAATATAGGGAGTATAAACAGCAGAACCGGAATAAATAATATTTTTGGCAACTCCATTTTCAAATAAATGTTTCGACCAATAGATCCGGGCTTTCATGGGCATACTCCAGTTGCCTTTAATACTGTCGTATGGAGCTCCGGGCACAATGATTACGTCGTAGGGTTTATTGGAGACCGCTTTACTATATAATTTTTTTTCTGAAGGTCCGAAAAAGACACAGGATTTGAGAAGTAAGGTAAGCAACATAAATAAAAGTCTTTTCTGAATTATCATTGGATAAGATTAATCAGAGCCAAAATACGGAAAAATTATAGAATACAGGTTTTCTATTCAACAAGTTTTCTAAAGTCTAAAACGAAGACCAACATTCACCCCGAAAGAATAGGGCTTTTGACTTAAATTAGAATTCCTGTTGTAGAGAGAAGATATATTATAATTCACAATTGGTAGGGCAAGCAATGAAATTTTATCTGTCCAGCGGTATTCAAGTCCAGCGGAGGCCATATAGGAAAAGGATATTTTAACAAAAGGTTCTGACACTTCTGTCAATCCTGTATTTTCATAATTTTTAAAATAGGTTCTTCCCTTAAGCAACATATTTACTTTTATACCTGCAGTAGT
>JANYCO010000521.1 GCA_025360235.1 Cytophagales bacterium | reverse complement strand
GGGGCGCATATTACTGTCGTCAATACAATTCATAATATACCAATCTGTTTTTTTCAAGATGCGTCTGTCCTTACGTATATAGGTATGCCAGGTAGAACAAAGTTTTTCACGTACTTCTACTTTAATATTGCACTCCTCTTCTACCTCTCTTTTGGCTCCTTTTATAGAGTCTTCGCCTTTTTTCAATTTTCCTTTTGGAAGATCCCATTTTTTAAGGCGGAACATCATTAAAACTTTGTCGCCTTTTTTCACTACTCCACCTGATGCCTTAATGATCTTGAACTGATCTTTCACAAAGTCTTTCACCGTTTCATAATCAGAAACTGCAAAAGTAATTGCTTTGAGTTTTTTTAATTTTCGAAATTCAAGTATCCTGAGCAGGCGCTCTATCTGTAGCGTAGAGGCTTGCTGAATGATTACATGGCCTATAAGTTTTTTAGAAGTGATCTCATCAATTCCCTTCAACACAGTATCGTATCCGATTATTGGATTTTTTTCTTCAAAAGGGACTAACTTTACTGCTTTATCATTGACAAATATCTTCATCTCAATTCCCGAATTCGTTGATATACAATTTACAAATTCACTAAAATAAATACAAACTAACAAGAAGTAATTATTAACATAGGAAAGAAAAAAAATGTAACTTTACGTTATGGTAACAAATGACAATAAATTCTCTGTAGCTGAGCAAGTGGCTGCCTCCTTACTGGAGATCGGAGCAATACGATTAAGTCCTTCAAAACCCTTTAAATGGGCTTCAGGCTGGCTTTCTCCAATCTATTGCGACAATCGCCTCTCTTTGTCTTTCCCTGAATCAAGAACGCTTATCAAGAATGCCCTGGTAGAATTAATAAAAGAAAAATTCAAAGGGGTAGAGGCAATTGCTGGTGTTGCAACAGCTGGTATCCCTCAGGGAGCTTTAATTGCGGAAGTATTGAGCTTGCCCTTTATTTATGTGAGACCAAAACCGAAAGATCATGGGATGGAAAACCTTATTGAAGGCAAGGTAACGAAAGGTCAGAAAGTAGTAGTGATAGAAGATCTGATATCTACAGGAGGAAGTTCATTAAAAGCCGTAGAAGCGCTGAGAGATTCAGGATTCGAAGTGCTTGGAATGGCCGCCATTTTTACTTACGGATTTGATTTAGCGACTAAAAATTTTGAAAACTCAAAAGTGACTCTTTATACCTTGAGTAACTATCACGCGCTTGTAAAACTGGCCGCAGAGAAAGGGTATATAAAAGAAGAGGAAATGAAGTCGCTAAGTGATTGGAGAACGGCACCAGACAAGTGGGGTGTTTAATCTGCGATCTTACTCCTCAATTACCTTCACCTCAGTTCGTCTGTTCTTAGCTCTCCCTTCTTCCGTATCATTACTGGCGTGTGGGTCATGCTCGCCGTAACCTTTAGTAAAAATCCGGTCTTCGCTGATACCCTTTTTAACCAAATAAGCTTTAATAGCATCAGCCCTGCGTTGAGACAAACGGATATTATCTGCATCGGCACCCAAATGGTCAGTGTGGCCGGCTATTTCAACCACTAAAGTTTTACTTTTTTTGAAGCTTTGATATAATTTATCAAGTGTGGGAATCATTTCTGGTTTAATGTCCCATTTGTTTACATCAAAATAGATATGGTTGAGCGTATAGCTTCGTACAAAAGATTTTATCGTTTTCAGAGTAAGTGGTTGTTCAACTTCAGCACCTCCATCAAACACACCAATCTCTGTGTTGTAGATTCCAACATCGCCCAATTTTTCTACTTTGATCTGATATTTTTTTCCTTCTGGAGCAAGTGTTCTAAACTTGCCATCAATGTCTGTAATGCCATTCTTTTTATAAGTCTTGTCTTCGCTTTCTATAAAAATCTTTAATCCAGCCTCCGGAAGTTTTTCTGCATCAGTGACAATACAGGTCAATAAAGCCTCTGTTTCCGTAGGTTGAAGCACCTGGCAAATTCCATTTACAGAGAATGTAAGTAAAAAAAGAAGCGCAAGAATTACTTTATTCATATACATCTAGTAGTTTTGTCTTGTACAAGATAGCAATAATCTATTTTTATGCCAAAAATCGGACTTATTTCTGACACTCACGGATTCCTTCATCCCAAAGTTTTTGATTATTTCAAAGATTGTAATGAGATCTGGCATGCAGGAGATTTTGGTACGTTGGAACTCTCTGATCGATTAGCTGCATTTAAACCTCTACGTGGGGTATACGGGAATATAGACGGACAGGATATTCGAATTGTACACCCTTTGCACAATCGTTTTGAAATAGAAGGGATGAACGTCTGGATGACTCATATTGGAGGTTACCCTGGCCATTATAATCCTAAAATTAAAACAGAGCTTACCGAAAAGACTCCTGATATTTTTATCTGTGGGCATTCTCATATATTAAGAGTTATTTCGGATAAGAAATTAAAAAATATGCTCTGCATTAATCCTGGAGCGGCGGGTAATCATGGATTTCACAAAGCAAAGACGATTATTCGTTTTGAAATAAATGACCGAAAAATAAGCAATATGCAGGCGATAGAACTTAATGGATAATTGATAATTATCAATGGAAAATAAAGAGATGGTTTGCTGATTGAATTATAGTTCATTAACCATTATCAATTATCCATTAACCATTACCAATTATTCCCAACTTTCGGCACACTTACATCATTGCCTCCCATACCGGTTTTCAGGTTCAGGATAAATGTATCCATATAGGCCATTGTTTGAGCTTTGATGCTTCCCCAGCCTGCCAGAGTAAGCATTGCTTTTCCACATTCAGGTTGTGAACCTTCCAGCTTGCCACCGTTGGCACCGGTTTTCATATGCACAAAATTTGTAATCATATATTTGTAGCGTCCGTCTTTACAAGCAATCGTTACAATATAGTCGACTGTTCCGGTATGTTTCATGGCAACCTGTGGGGCAGGATAGGTTACACTGAAAGAACCTTTATAAACATATAACCCTTGTGCAGCATCATCTTTCTGGATACCAGTTCCTGCCACACCAAGATTTTTACTTCTTTTATATAAATCAGCTTGGGTAGCGCCAGCTATTGAAATAACTTCTGAATACGTTATTTTTTTTGTGGCTGTATCTATTGGGAATGTTTTAGTTTGGGCTTTTGCTGCAAAAGCAAAAACTATCAATAAAAGGGTTAATAGCTTTTTCATAAATTTTGATTTAGTTTAGTTTCGTCTTGCAAATATAATTCCAAAACATATTAAATTGAATATTTCTTGCTAAAATAAGGATTAAAACTAGTTTTTGTTTGCCAATTGGCCACATGCAGCATCAATGTCTTTGCCGCGGCTTCTTCTTACGTTGACGATTACTTCTTTACTTTCAAGGTAATTTTTAAAATTTTCCAACTTGTCATCTTTGGTGTTTTTATACCCAGCTTCGGCTATTGGATTGTATTCAATGATGTTAATTTTACAAGGGATATTTTTGCTGAATTCATACAATTCTTCCGCGTCTTCAAGGGTATCGTTGAAGTTGTCAAATAAAATGTATTCGTAGGTTACTCTATTTCCTGTGTTTTTGTAAAAGTATTTTAAGGCTTCTTTTAAGGCTACCAAACTATTGGTTTCGTTGATAGGCATGATCTCATTCCTTTTTATATCATTGGCTGCATGAAGCGAAATAGCAAGATTGAATTTTACTTCATCATCTGCCAGTTTTTTAATCATCTTGGCTACACCAGCAGTAGAAACCGTAATTCTTTTAGGAGACATGTTCAGTCCCTCGCCAGAGGTAATATGTTCGGCTGATTTCAGAACGTTGGCATAGTTTAACAAGGGTTCACCCATACCCATATATACAATATTTGTAAGCGGTTTTTGGAAATGTTCCTCTGCCTGCGCCCTTATAGCAACTACTTGGTCATAGATTTCGGCCGGGTCCAGGTTTCTTTTTCTTTCCATATAACCGGTGGCGCAAAACTTACAAGTTAGAGAGCAACCGACCTGAGAAGAAATACATGCAGTCATTCTATCGTCTGCAGGGATTAGCACCCCTTCTACCAAATGCCCATCAAATAGCCGAAAGGAAGATTTAATAGTGCCATCGTTGCTTACTTGTTTTTTATGTAGGGTAATAGGATTGATTACAAAATGCTTCTGGAGCAAGTCCCTGTTTTGTTGAGAAAGATTAGTCATCACATCAAAATTTTGAGCAGATTTTTCCCATAACCATTCATAGACTTGCTTTGATCGGAAGGGTTTTTCTTCTTTAGAAATGAAAAATGCTCTAATCTCCTCCTGAGATAATTTTCTAATATCGCTCTTTAAATCTGCCAATCCCATGCCCCAAAGTTACTAATAAATGAAGTTATAAACTTGGGAATAAATGACTTAAATATATTTATATAATTATTCTAATAAAATTTGTATTTATTATTATATTTGTAACAAACAAACGAACTTATGCGTACAAGGACAATTTTATTTACTTTTTTATTGCTTACTACTTTTGTAAGTAATTCCAATGCTCAGTTATCTTTTGGAGTGGTAGGTTTCCCTCAGATAAGCAGCCTTACAAACAAATCGGATGTCATAAACAACAAACTCAGCTATGCGGGTGGTGGTGGAGTCAATGTTACTTATGATTTTTCTTCAAAATATGGTGTACAACTTGGTGTTTTATATTCTGCTCAAAACCAAAAACTGACATCTAAGTATACTATAAATGGAATGGATTACTCCCATGATAGCAGAAAAAGATTTGACTATTTGAAAATACCTCTTCTCTTGAGAATGACAAAGGAAGTCGGAAAATTTGACTTGGTAGTATTTGCAGGTCCTCAGTTTTCATATCTTTTGAAATACGATGGAGGAATGGTTGTATATATAAAAGACCAATATTTTGGTTTACCAGCTACTCCAAGTGGCAATAAGTATTATAATCATTATAACATTGATGCTACTGGTGGAGTAGGGCTGGAATTTCCTTTATCAAAATATGTGAAATTAGTTTCTGCTTTAAAAATTGATTGTAATATTACAAATGCTCAAAATAGTAATGCAACTTTTTATAGTTATAAAATTTCGGACATTAACGGTACAGGAGGTACTGCCCGTAATAAGACTTATGCCCTAATGCTTGGCATTAATTACAAATTCAAAAACCCAAATGATTTACTTGCTCCTTCCAATAAATTCAGAAAGCAATCTTATGGTAAGAAGAAAAGATATAAATAAAAAAGTAATCACGAATTAGAAGTTACGAAAGTCCGTAATTTCTAATTCGTGATTACTTTTTTATTTACTGAAATCTTTAAAGAAATACGTTATTCCATCAATAATATCAGAAGCAATCATTGAGGGTTGACTAAATTTTCTAGCAGCAGCATCTCCTGCATAGCCGTGCAAAAACACTCCCAATAAAGCTGCATCATTACTGTTATATCCCTGAGCTAAAAGAGCTGTCAGAATACCTGTTAATACATCACCGGCGCCTGCTTTGGCCATACCTGGATTGCCTGTAGAGTTGAAATAAATAATGCCTTGAGGATTTATTATGGTACTATGTGCCCCTTTCAGAACTATATAAATGTTATACTGCTTGCTGAATGCTTTTGCTTTTTCTAAACGGTCGTAGTCATTGGCAGATTTTCCAACCAGATTTTCAAATTCCTTTGGATGAGGTGTGATGATACTATTGGCAGGAATTTTGGTTAGCAATGTTTTATTGGCAGCAAGAATATTCAACGCACTGGCATCAATCACTAATGGTATTTTGGTATTTGTTAAAAGTTTTTCCAGCGCTTTTATCGTTTCAGGTTTTTGGCCGATGCCTGGTCCAATGCCAATAGCAGTATACTCATCAAGTTTTGGAATATCCGTAATTATTTCCGGGTTTTGATCGAGGAGCACAATTACTTCCGGCAAATCGTTTTGCAAAACAAAAAAACCTGCTTCAGGAACATATACTTTTACGAGTCCAGCACCCGTGCGAAGGCAGCCCTTAGCGCTCAGTACTGCGGCTCCCATCATACCATAGCTTCCGGCTATAATAAGTGCTTTGCCGTAATTACCTTTATGTGAAAATTTACTTCTGGTCCGGACGAGTGTTTTTATCAGATGTTCATCTGAGTAGTAATAATTTGTTTCAGTTGCTTCGATACATTCTCTACTCAAACCAATGTATAGAATATACCAATCACCTACATATTCCTCATGTTGAGGAAGCATAAAAGCTAGTTTAGGAACCTGAAAGGAAATGGTATACTGAGCTTTTACAATTGCATCACTTTCATTCTGTTTGTCAAGATACAATCCAGAGGGCATATCTATCGCTACTACAGTGGCTTTTGAATCATTAATAACATTAATTGTTTCAGCATAAAGTCCAGTGACAGGTTTGTTAATACCAGAGCCAAAAAGAGCATCGATGATAATTGCATCACTTTTAATAGGAGAAATATCTTTTACTTTACTAATAACATTAATAAAGCCAAGATGTGAAAGACGTTCTTCATTGATCTGATAATTTGAAGAAGTATCTTTTGATGGAACATGGTAAATAGTTACTTCAAACATTTTCTGGAGCAACATCCTTGCTATAGCCAGCCCATCTCCTCCATTATCTCCTGATCCGCAAAAGATCACGATTCTTTGTTCTTTATGAAATTTTTCAGTGAACCATCTTACAAAAGCAGTGGAAGCTCTTTCCATTAACTTTATGGATTCGATAGGCTCGTTTTCAATAGTAAATTTGTCGAGTTCTTTTATTTGGACTGCGTTCAGGATTTTCATACGCGAAATAGGTATAATAAGTAGGGCTAAAACTAACGTGTCAAAAATATCTATTTTTCCTGAGATGCCCTATAGTTTCAATGGAATACCTTTATAAAAATCAAGAATTTTTAATTTGAAAAGATAATCGTACTTAGCTCGAAGAAGATCGGACTGGCCATTGGTAAGTTTGGTTTTTGCCTGATTGTATTCAA
>JANYCO010000518.1 GCA_025360235.1 Cytophagales bacterium | reverse complement strand
TATTTAATTTTATTGATTATCATAATCAGGTAGTTGAATCTTTTTAGGGTTTAATCCGTGTTTTCCTTCTCGCTACTCTTGCTGACCTAATTATATATTCTAGCAGATGGTCAGCAAGAGTGAGCAAGAGTATTGAGGGGCTAGGATATTAGATATTAATTTTCTGCCCATCCCACCACCACCGTCTCTTTATACTTCCTCACTTCCCCTTTCAGATCAAAACATTCAAAATAGACAACATAAGTACCACTTCGTACTTTTTCATTTTTACTATTATTTCCTTCCCATTTGTAAAAACCTTCCATGGCAAGTAATTCATTCTGCACCAGTCGTAGCATTTCTCTACCATAATGATCGAAGATGGTTATGTTTACTGTATTCCCAGGAGTGTCAAATTTATAATTGATTAAGGCAAAATCTTTATCACCGTTTTGGTTGGGAGTAAAAATTTTTGGTTCAACCCAAACTTGCGCACCGTTTGTATTTTCATAGTGCTGGGAATTTTTGTAGCCTGGAGTAGCATACCCACATTGTGTGGAGGCTGATTGCCAGTTCTGGGAAGTATTTGTGATTTCATCAAAAGAAATTTTTTCTAATGAAACGCCTTCTTTATCATCGATCAAAGCATAGTGCATGTTTTGCGAATAATCGAAACGCTCAAATTCTAAATTATTACTGTCTAAGAGTAGTACGGTTCCTTCATCATCGTTGTAGGAAGGAAGGTCTTTGATCTCAAAGATAGCATCTGAATGACTAAGTGGATATTGGTTTAGCAGAATGCTTTTGTTTTCAGTAAAAGCAGCATACTCTTGTGGTTTCAGAATAAAAAATTCTTTAGAAATTATTTTTTTATTGGCAACGGCTCCATTATCCGTATTTGCAAATAGCCAATTTTTCAGGTCAATGTACTTGTCAGAATTATTATAAAGTTCTATAAAATCATAACCCCCTACTCGAGGATTAAAAAGTATTTCGTTGAGAATAATATCTCCTTTTTTGGCTTTCTGTGGAAGTACTAATTTTATAGAGGTATGTTCTGTCAGGATATTTCCGTTACAATCTCTAATCCCTGAAACAGAAAGTAAGTAGATTTCTCCTGCCTTGAAATTTACTTTCGTTTCAAGAAGTAAAATTTTGGGAGCATTTGGCAAAACTGTTATTTTTTGAATCGAATCACCTTTGTTTAAACTAAATTGAGTAACTGAAATAAAATTGACATCCGGCTTTTCGTCAAATTCTAATTGTACATGCATACTGTCAACAACAAAAGCATTGATCAGATGGGGTGGTTCTAGATCCGGCTTGGAAGCAGTCACAGAATTAACGGCAGCGGGTGTACCGCCAGCTAGATTTACAGAGGCAGTCCAGTTCGATTCTTCGCCACAAGGATTATTAATATCAATCATTTCTAACGACCAACCTCCTTCTTTTTTATCGTTGTCATGATACCAGGAGTCGGTATAGTTTACTTCGTGTAAAATTTTTTCGTTTTGATTTTTTAGTGTCAGATCGTCGCCGGAATTATTAAGTGAAGGCAATACAGGTAAACCCAGCACTGGATGATAAGCTGAAAATTGGGAGAGGTTGGTTGTAGCACAGACCAACAGATATTGATGCGGAGGGATTTTGTAAGAAGGGAAAACAGTATTCGTAGTCCCATCTGAAAGAATAAAATTCTTTAATTCAAGGGTGTCACTTTTTCTGTTAAAGAGTTCCAAATACTCAAATTCAGGTAAACCATTCTGAGGCGAAGGGTCAGGAAAAATTTCCGAAATAACGAGATCTCCATAAGCAGCTTCTACTCTATAGGAAAGAGAAACGCTGTTTAGGAAGGAAATAGTGTTTAAATTTTTGTCCAATACATTACTTGCAGACAACGTGTAATTTGTATAGGTAGTTAAGGGACCTGTTAAAGTAAGATGAACAATAGTTTTATCGCTAGCGTCTATAGTGGCAGCACTTATCGTTATGGTATTTGGTAGCAAGGAATAGTTAGAACTGTTTTGTGCCGAGCCAGGTTCAACTTCCTTGCTGAAATGAAGGTCTACCGTTGTTGAGCCGATGGCTTTTGCTGAAAGCAAGGAGAGCGGAGCTTGCTGGATAGAAAGATCATCAAAATAAAACTTCTGACGTCTTGTACTACTGTGTACAAAATAGACTCCGAAATAAGCGGAAGTAGAAAATGTGGAGTCTAAAGCTGTTCCTTCTTTTATATAATTATTAGCCGTGTCGGTGGAGTCGGAAAATAAAAACCAATTGCCGTTTATATCGCAAAGTACTTTTATACGAAAGATGTTTAACGATTTTTTTGCAGCCCGTCCATTTTTGCCGGAGATTAATTTTGTATGGGTGATACTGTCTTGACGGTACAAGTCTACAGAGTTGGTGGTGCCATCAAATTTTACATAATACCCTTTGGGATTATTTTCCGTATCTGCCCGGTCGCTGGTGAGGTAAATTCTTGCCCAGTTTGCCGTAGTGAGGTCAAGGTCCAGTTTCGTATAAAAGTCCCATTCGGTATCCCGGCATCTTGAATTTGGGATGGAAAGATGAAGTTGTGAGGCAGCATTTGGGCCATTGCTCTGGAGCTGCAAAGCAGCATTTACGGTGAAAAATGTCGTTTCACCTGCCCATGTTGGATTATTAGTGAAGTCACTGTCTGAGAAGGAGTCATTTACTTGGCTAAAAGCTGAAAAATGTACTGCTAAAAAAAGGAGTAATAAATAAGGTCGTTGCATATCAAATATTTAGAAAAATTTCATTTACTTTGCACCGCTTTTACGGAGGCAATTGGTTAAAAATTATGTTAAGATGCATCATAATGCATCTTATAGTTAAAAATCTATTTCGACGTAAAGATAATTCAAATTATTAATTAAACATAAAATAAAATGAAAATTGCAGTAGTGGGTGCTACCGGATTAGTGGGTGGCGAAATTATGAAAGTATTAGAGGAAAGAAACTTTCCTGTCACTGAATTAATCCCTGTAGCCTCTGAGAAGTCGGTAGGGACTGAAATTAAGTTTAAGGGTAAGGCTTATAAAGTGGTGAGTGTTGATACTGCAATAAGTATGAAACCGGCTATCGCTATATTTTCGGCAGGAGGAAGTACTTCTTTGGAACAAGCGCCTAAGTTTGCCGCTGCAGGTATTACCGTTGTTGACAATTCTTCTGCCTGGAGAATGGATCCTACTAAGAAATTGGTGGTTCCTGAAATCAATGCTTCTGAATTAACTAAAGAAGATAAGATCATTGCTAATCCTAACTGTTCTACGATTCAGATGGTTTTGGTGATGAATCCGCTTCATAAAAAATATAAAATTAAAAGAGTTGTTGTTTCTACTTACCAGTCTGTAACTGGTACTGGTAAAAAAGCGGTTGATCAGTTGATGGACGAAAGAAAAGGAATTGATAACGGTACAAAAGCATATCCATATAAAATAGACCTGAATCTTATTCCTCATATCGACGTGTTTCTTGAAAATGGTTATACCAAAGAAGAAATGAAAATGGTAAAAGAGACCACCAAAATTTTGGGTGATGATTCTATCAAAGTAACGGCTACTACTGTTCGTGTGCCAGTTATCGGCGGTCATTCAGAGTCGGTGAATATTGAATTTGAAAATGAATTTGAATTGAACGAGGTGCGTGATTTGTTATCAAAGACAGAAGGTGTGATTTTGAAAGACGATGTAAAAAATCTTCAATACCCAATGCCAATTGATGCACACGGTCGTGACGAAGTATTTGTAGGCAGAATCAGAAGAGACGAGACGCAGCCTAAAACACTTAATCTATGGGTGGTGGCTGACAATCTAAGAAAAGGAGCAGCTACAAATGCGGTGCAGATTGCGCAGTATTTGGTTGATAAAAAGTTGGTTTAAACATAATTGTTAATGATTGATCATTAAGGAATGTTAATGTGTTATTTAAAAGGCTTGTTGATTTCAGCAAGCCTTTTTTGTATTACCTCTTATCGCTGAATCATCAACCGAACCGGAACATGGCTGACCCCTTCTTCAATAAAATTAATAAAGTACATCCCTCGTTCAAAATCAGAGACATCAATTATATTGTCCGTTAAAATTGAATTTGCAATCTCTTTTCCATAAACATCAGAAATGGTGTATGATTTTACTGTGGCAGATTGGCCTTCAATATGAACGAAAGAGCTGGCAGGATTTGGATA
>JANYCO010000507.1 GCA_025360235.1 Cytophagales bacterium | reverse complement strand
AAAACGGTTAATCTTGGTTATCACTTCCCAAAAGTATGGGGCGCAGATATTAAGAAAATATGGACGCTTCGGAAAGCAGGTCTGGGCTTGCTTGCCAACGTTCCGGGAGATCCTAAGGCGGTGGCCTGTATTGAAGATACAGCAGTTGATGTAAACGATCAGCCTCAATTTGTAGTAGAGTTTCAGGAAATTCTAAAGAAACATAATCAAAGAAGTGTATTCTACGCGCACATTGGCGACGGTGAATTACACCTTCGCCCGATTCTGGATCTGAAAGTAGAAAAAGACCGTGAAATGTTTCACACCATTACGGATGAAGTAGCCACTTTGGTAAAAAAATTCCGCGGCTCTCTAAGCGGTGAGCATGGTGATGGGCGTGTACGCGGAGAGTTTATCCGCAAAATGATCGGTGAAAATAACTACCAACTTATTTGTGATCTGAAAAAAATTTGGGACCCCAACGATATTCTTAATCCCAACAAGATTGTTCATACTCCAAAAATGAACGAGTCGTTGCGTTACGACAATAACCAAAAAACAAATGAATTCAAAACCGTTTTCAACTTTGGCGAAACAGGAGGAATTCTGCGAATGGCTGAAAAGTGCAACGGCTCTGGTGATTGCAGAAAGTCTGCTATTGTTGGTGGCACCATGTGTCCTAGTTATATGGCCACTAAAAGCGAGAAAGACACGACACGCGCAAGAGCCAATATTTTGCGCGAATTTCTTACCCATTCTACAAAACCAAACAAGTTTGACCACGAAGAAATAAAGGACGTTTACGACCTTTGTCTTTCCTGCAAAGGCTGTAAATCTGAATGTCCTTCCAATGTGGATGTAGCGATGATGAGGGCCGAGTTTTTACAGCAATACTACAAATCAAACGGCGTTCCATTCCGCACCCGGATGATCGGTAATTTTGAATCGAATATGAAACTGGCTTCTATTGCACCGGGCATCTATAATTTCCTGATGGGGAATGGTTTTACAGGAGGTATCGCAAAAAAAATAATGGGCATTGCTCCTAAGAGAGCTTTTCCAACAGTATATAAAATTACGTTGCGTAAATGGGCTGAAAAAAATCTGGCTGATTTGCAACCAAAAAAAGACAAGGCGATTGGCTCAGTAAATCTTTTCTGTGACGAATACACGAATTTTAACGACACTGAAGTTGGCATAAAAGCTATAAAACTACTAACAAAGCTGGGTTACACGGTTACCCTCCCACACCATATTGAAAGCGGGCGTACATTTATGTCAAAAGGGCTTCTTGATGAGGCTAAAAAAGTAGCGAAGAAAAACATTTCCTTATTGAAGGATATTGTAACGGCAGATGCTCCGCTAATAGGAATAGAACCTTCAGCCATTCTCAGTTTCCGTGACGAATACCCATTGCTTGCTGACGAACATGAAATAGAAGACGCGAAAAAACTTGCCAAAAACAGTTTCATGATCGATGAGTTTATTGCCGGAGAAGCAGAGGCTGGGAGAATTAACAAGGATCTTTTTACAAAAGAAGCGAAGGCTGTAAAGTTACATGGACATTGCCACCAAAAAGCATTATCTTCTGTAGATCCTTCTAAAAAAATTCTTTCTCTTCCTGCCAACTATACCGTTGAAGTAATTCCTTCAGGCTGTTGTGGTATGGCAGGTTCTTTTGGATATGAAAAAGAACATTACGATATCTCTATGAACATTGGAGAACTTGTTTTGTTTCCTTCTGTAAGAAATGCATCTGCGGATACCATCATTGCTGCACCCGGCACAAGTTGCCGGCACCAGATTCATGATGGAACGAAAAGAGAAGCAAAACATCCGTTAGAGATTTTGTATGAGGCGTTGTTGTAAATAAAATTCCAAAAAACAAATATCCAAATCCCGGGAGACAATTTTTGTAATTTGAATATTGTACATTGGAATTTTAACATTGAATATAGAATATGAAACGATACGATTATATCATTGCAGGTGCCGGACTAGCAGGATTGATGCTGGCACTGGAGATGAGTAAATCGTCTCTAAAAAACAAAAAGGTATTACTTGTTGACAAAGATCCAAAGAACACCAACGACCGCACCTGGTGTTTCTGGGCCGATGAACAATTTGAATTAGACAAACTAGTGTACAAAAAGTGGGATAAGATTCGTTTTGCTACTAACAAGTCTGATGCGAATTACACTGTGGATCCATACCATTACGAATATATTCGCGGCATAGATTTTTATAATTATGCCAGAGAAAAATTAAACGCCTGCGAAAACTTTACACAACTTATCGGAGATATTTCTGAAATTTCACCGAAAGGATTTATCATTGCTAACAATGAAAAGTACGAAGCGGAAATAATTTTTAACAGCATTCACCCTTCCTTCGATAATTTCAGTTACCCAAAAGGGGAATGTTATTACCTATTGCAGCATTTCAAAGGCTATTTTATTGAGACCGAAGAAGATTTCTTTGATCTTTCCGCTGCTACCTTTATGGATTTCAAGATCGAGCAACATAAAGAAGCGCGTTTCGGCTATATACTTCCGTTTTCTAAAAGAGAAGCGCTCGTAGAATACACCTTGTTCTCACAAAATTTACTTAAGAAGGAGGAATATAAATCAGAGCTGGAAAATTATATTTCCAATGCATTAGGAATAAAAAAATATAAAATACTCCACGAAGAGTTTGGAATCGTTCCAATGAGTACTTATTCCTATCAACCCAAATTTGACGGGAAGATCATAAGAATAGGCACTTATGGAGGATTTGTAAAACCCTCTTCCGGCTTTGCTTTTGCCCGAACGCACAGAAGAGTAAAGGGTATAGCTTCAGATCTTGAAAAATATGGAAAAGTGAATGCTTCTTCCTTAGAGCCTGCATCGAAATATAAACTTTACGACAGAATCCTTTTAAGTATCCTTGAAAAAGACAATACCGCCACGAAAGACATCTTTGAAAAAATGTTTACTTCCCTTCCGGCTTCTGTTATCCTAAAATTCCTAGATGAAAAAAGTTCTCTTGCACAAGACCTTAGAGTTATAAGCCTATTCTTTTTTGACAAAAGATTCTTCTTTGCTTCAATGAGAGAAATAGGAAGATTGATTTGGAAATAAGTCAATAAATTTTCTTAATTTTGGTTATTGAAAATTAAATTTTATTCTTTTCTTATTTAATAAACTTTTAAAAAAACACTTACTATGATGTTCAGAAATCAATTACTAGCCATAGGCTTGGCACTAATCATTGCCGCTTGCGGTAACGAAAAAAAAGAAACGTCTGCTACTGACACCTCTGCTGTTCCAAAAGACACCGTAAAATTACCTGCCGTTTCTGTTGAAGTAGTATGGACAACCGATACGGTGATGAGAGCTCCGGAATCTGTATTATTTGACAAAGGGAGAAACATTATTTATGTATCCAACATCAAAGGAATGCCAACCGATAAAGATAAAAACGGTTTCATTTCAAAACTTACTCCTGATGGTAAAGTGGAAACACTTGAATGGATAAAAGGGCTTGATGCACCTAAAGGACTTGGCTTGTATAAAAACAAACTATATGTTACGGATATTACTAAACTTGTAGAGATCGATATTGAAAAAGGAAAAATTTCAAAAACCTACAATGTACCAGGTGCTAAATTTTTGAATGATATAACTGTTGACACTGCTGGAACAGTTTACTTCACGGATTTTGAAACCAATAAAATCCATACCCTTATCAATGGTAAACTAGGCGTATGGCTTGATACAGGATTGAACAAGCCAAACGGCTTATTAATCGAAAATAATCGTTTACTAGTTGCGTTTAGCGGTAGTTCCGATTTCAAATCTTACGATCTTGCCACCAAAATAGCTACAGTACTTGCAACTGAAATAAGCGCAGGTGATGGGATTGCTTACTTTGGAAAACCGGATCACTATATCGTATCCGATTGGAATGGAACCGTATTTCTGATAGAGCCAAACGGAACAAAAAACATAGTACTGGACACAAAAGGAAATAAAGTAAATTCTGCTGATATTACTTTTATACCTGAGACAAGTACACTTTTAGTACCTACCTTCTTTGACAACAGAGTCGTTGCTTACAAAGTAACACACAACTTGAAAAAATAAGGCCGATCTTAAAAATCATTTGGAAATCCCCGTTGGTTAATAATCAACGGGGATTTTTGTTTTAACCAGTCACAGATAGTTTTGTATTTTAAAATTTTATACTTTAGTGTACTAAACCTATCAATATGAAAACTACCAGAATTGCTCCACATTTTTTTATTACTGTTTCATTTTTTCTATTCCTTCTTGGTTGTGGTGGGAAAAAAACAGAACGTGAATTGTACGAGGAGGTTCGCTCTTCGTTTAAATACAAAACCTACAAGGCTGTTTCAGAAAAATTACCAATCGCTCTTGTTTATGCTAAGGGGGTCACTGATGAGCAGAAGCAACAGGACGAAATATACATGAGGATCTTGCTTGGATACAGCTGGGCCATCACCAAGAAAGACGCTTTCGCATTTGCGGAAGCCGATATCGTGATTGAAAAATCAAAAAATCCAGGAGAGAAATTTTTGGCACATTCCATCAACTCCATTATGATGTATGAAAATGGCTGGCAAGATTTGGCTAAAGAAGAGTCTGCTATGGCCAATGGCGCAGTGAATAAAAACCCAGACAACGATACTATAAAATTGCAAATGGCCGTATTTCACTTAACCATGGGAACACTTTCCATTAAAGATAAAAACTACAAAGCAGCTCGTTTTCATTTCGCAGGATTCGGCCAGGTGACAGACATTCATTGGCCTTACCAGATTGTAGATGCAATGGCTGATATTGATGCGGGAGATGTACAAACAGGATTAAAGAAAATCAAAATTATTTCACAAGACCCAGCTGTTCCACCTGAAATAAGATTAATACTGGCAAATGCAATTGCTGAGATAGAAAAGAATACAGGAGGCGATGTAGACTCAAGTTTGTTTTGGCCAAAAGCAATCTCAGGTATTCTATTGGACCAACTTAAAAAATCCAGCGTGAAAGAAATTAAAGATGCTGCAGAATCATTGGATAAACTGAAAGAGAAACTTACCATGTAAAGTACTGCCTTAGAAGTATGGACGATGATGTAAATTTATTAGATGATTTAGAGGAGAAGGAATTTGATTTAGATGCTTACAGAAAAAGCTATTCTAAATATAAATTGGTAGCTATTATTTCTGCCATTGGAATTTATATTGCCTGGATCTATATCGTCTATATTGAAGATGATATAGAAGAAGTCGCAAGTTTTGCTGTTGGGCTAGTATTTTTATTTCTCCTTATACCTTTAACCTCTTCTCTTATTGGAGCATTTTTGACAAGTATTTCAAAAAAAGAAACTTCATTCATTGAACGATTTAAGAAATTCTTTTGGCTTGTTTCCTTTTGGCTACATTGCGTTCTGGCTTTCCTTTCACTTTTAATTGCTTTTATACTGACAATCGATAATTAATTTGTGTATTTTCACTTTCTAAACCTTTGAGACATCTATGAGAAAAATCGGATTTATTTTACTTGCATTTCTTGTTGCCTGTGGTGGCCCTAAAATGCCTAAAGACCAATACGATGCTGTCTACAAAACAAAAGGCGAAGGCTATCCTGAATATTTATTATTAAAAAAACTTAGCGACTCTACCTACAGTTATATGTTCTTCCCTGAAGATTACAAAATGACCTGCGAAGCGCAGATGAAAGGAGTTGCCATAAATAAATTTTTACAAAGAGGGCCAGATATCGAAATGCAAAAAGACGGTAGTGGGATTTCTACGTATCGTTATGTAGCGGAAAATTATAAATGTGTACTACTCATCACTACTGGGTATTCGGATAAAGTGAAAGTGCATAGTCATTGTAATGGTGGAAATGTTTGTCCGGTGGATGCGGAGTATACTATAGACAAATAACGATTAGGATTTGCAGGCTGGTAAGATGAATAGGATTTTTTCTTGGCCGTCATTTGTGTCTTCGCAAACGACAGTGACTATATTAACTCCTCTTCTCTATCCGGTCATAAAATCCACCATAGGTAACGCTTTTTACTCCATCTTCCTTGTAAAATTCTCCAGGGAAACCTAGATCGATTTTACTTGCCTCATCCAATTTTTCAAGTTGCACAGTATTCAGTTGGATTTCCAACGCTTTTAAATTTTCTTCTACTTGTGTAATTTTTGTAGCGCCCACTATTGGTATAGATGAGAAGCCTTGTTCCGTTGTCCATTTGAGCGCCACGTGCGCTCCAGGTACTTTCATTTCATCAGCTATTTCTACAACAACTTTAGCAATCCTGTTGCTGTTTTCATTTCTTCTTTTACTTTTTTCTGAGATCCGTCCAGTATCCCCTTTTAAATACTTTCCCGTAAGCGCTCCTCCCGCCAATGGCGCCCATGGTGTAACGGTCAAGCCGAATTCTTTTGCCATTGGAATGAGTTCGCGTTCCGGCG
>JANYCO010000506.1 GCA_025360235.1 Cytophagales bacterium | reverse complement strand
CATCCCGATGCAGCATGGCAGGCAGAACGAATGATCAACGAAGCGATAAACCTTGCTTCACAATTTCCCAAAGGCCCTGTACACGTTAATATCCCTCTCCGCGAACCTTTCTATCCAAATGGTGAAATTAAATTCTCGGAAGATATAAAGACAATCGAAACGCTAAAATCTTCGCTGACTCCTGATGAAGAAATGAAAACAATTTTATCAAAAGAGCTGAATCGTTTTAAAAAGATTTTGATTGTAGCTGGACAATCTGTTGCTAACAAAGAATTGACTGAGGTTCTTAGTAAATTAGAGATCCCTGTGATAACCGATATTATTTCCAACCATGCTTTTAAAGGAAGTATTCAAAACCATGACCTGCTTTTATCTTCCGCAAAAAATGCTGAAGAAGAAGCGTTGAAACCTGAATTGCTTATAACTTTCGGAAATTCTATAATCTCAAAAAATCTTAAACTTTTCTTAAGAAAAAGCAAAGCCCGCGCACACTGGCACATTCAGGAAGCCGGAGCAGTAGCCGATACGTTTCAAAGTCTGACCAAACATATTCAACTTACTCCACTTTCGTTTTTTAAAGAATTTATAAATGGAATTTGGTATAATAATAAAATTGGTACAGATACTGCATTTTACAAAAAAAAATGGCAGTCGTTGGACAACTCTTTTGATGAAAAAATAAACAATTTCTTCAAACTGGAAGCTTCATTTTCGGAATTTGAAATAGTAAATAAATTGCTAAATCAACTCCCGGACAATTCTCTTTTTCATGTCGCCAACAGTATGCCTGTTCGCTATGCTAATTATGTTGGAGTAAAAAATAAAAACGTAGAAGTAATTGCTAACCGTGGCACAAGCGGTATAGACGGTGTGATCAGCACTGCCTACGGTACAGCCCTGGCTACTGACAAACTAATAACAGTACTCACTGGTGATATGTCCTTTATGTATGACCGAAATGCTTTTTGGAACAATCACCTACCTTCCAATTTACGAATTGTTATATTAAACAATCATGGAGGTGGAATATTTAGGATGATCGATGGACCATCGTCACAGCCGGAAGGTGAGGAATACTTTGTAACAAAACAAAACCTTACCTCCGAAAATACATTAAAGGATTTTGATATAGAATATAGCACTGTTAAAAACAAACAGGAATTTGAGGCCAAATTGGAGACCTTTTTTAGCCCTTCCACAAAGTCCAAAGTAATTGAAGTGATGACTGATGGAATCTTAAATACAGAGGTTTGGAAGAATTTTAAGAAATTTCTTAATTCTTAGAAATACGTTAGCAATGACTTCTGTAACAAAGACTATAAGTCTATTAACGAATACGAGTTTTATTAATTTCTACGTTTTAATTTCCAACCTACTCAAACCACGAGCTAATGGATTGCTTCACTAAGGTCGCTATCGCTCAATAGTTCGCAATGGCGGTTTTATTTAATTTTTAATTAATTTCCCTCCATTTCTGATTTTTATTGTAATTTTGCTCACAGAACGAAAAAGTAAATCACAATGCAAAGTACCCGTCCCTGGAAAGTAGTAAAAGAATACGAAGACATTATCTATTCTCATTTTGAAGGAATAGCCAAAATAAGCATCAACCGTCCGGCAAAACATAATGCTTTTACTCCTAAAACTGTCATGGAAATGAGTGAGGCAATGGAACACGCCAGGCAAGATCAGAGTATTGGAGTGGTTATCCTGACAGGAGAGGGTGGTAAAGCCTTCTGCAGTGGAGGAGACCAGAGTGTTCGCGGACACGGTGGGTATGTGGGCAAGGATATGGTACCAAGACTAAACGTTTTAGATCTTCAAAAACAGATTCGCTCTATTCCTAAACCCGTTGTAGCTATGGTAGCTGGCTGGGCTATAGGAGGTGGACATGTACTCCACGTAGTTTGCGACCTTACCATCGCCGCTGATAATGCTCGATTCGGACAAACAGGTCCTATAGTAGGCAGTTTTGATGGCGGCTTTGGCGCTTCTTACCTAGCCAGAATAGTAGGCCAAAAGAAAGCCCGAGAGATCTGGTTTTTATGTGACCAATACAATGCCGAAGAAGCATTGAATATGGGCTTAGTAAACAGAGTAGTACCACTCGATAAATTGGAAGACGAAACAGTTGCCTGGTGCAATAAAATGTTAGAGAAAAGTCCTATTGCACTACGTATGTTAAAATCATCCTTCAATGCTGAGTTGGATGGACAAGCAGGGATTCAAGAATTGGCAGGAAATGCTACCTTATTATATTATTTAACAGAAGAAGGTAAAGAAGGTAAAAATGCCTTCATGGAAAAAAGAAAACCAGATTTTTCAAAGTTTCCTAGACTACCGTAATCAAGAACAACATCTAAAATACCCGTCATTGCAATGACAGGTATTTTTTTTAAAAATTACTTCACCAAACTAAACGTTCCTCTATTTGCGGAACTTTCTTTTACATCTTTGCCATTCTTGAATTTCCCAACGATGACGTAGGTGTAAACACCCTCTACTTTGGAGCCACCATCCCAGCCATTGATTTTG
>JANYCO010000505.1 GCA_025360235.1 Cytophagales bacterium | reverse complement strand
TAGGTACGGAGATACGGAGATGCGATCAGTTAATTTACCAGCTATGAAGACATTGAGTTAGCCGACTGTTTCTATATTACAGGAGCAAATCCTGCCTGGTGTCATCCTATTTTATGGAGAAGAATTGAAGCGCATAAACTTGCCAATCCAGATGTAAAAATTATTGTAGCCGATCCGCGCAAGACGCAAACTTGTTCTTTGGCCGATATTCATCTTCAATTAAATCCCGGAACTGACATTGTATTGAACCATGCTATAGGCAGACAACTCATCGACATGGGCTTTGTGGATGAAGAATTCATCAACAATCATGCAGATGGTTTTCAGCAATACAACGAATTAGTTTTCAAAAGAACATTAAAAGAATCGGCAGCCATATGTGGCGTAAAAGCAGAAGACATCACTTGGACTGCCAAATATATAGGACGCGCCAAAGGGTTTATTACCATGTGGACGATGGGATTAAACCAAAGTGTGGTTGGAGTAAATAAAAACCTAAGTCTTATAAATCTTAATTTAATAACAGGAAAAATTGGCAAACCTGGTTCAGGCCCTTTCTCTCTTACAGGTCAACCCAATGCTATGGGTGGTCGTGAAGTAGGTGGTCTGGCCAATTTACTTCCGGCACATAGAAATCTCGCTGACCCAAAACACAGAGAAGAAGTACAGAAGTTTTGGGGCGGAACAAAAATAGCAGAAAAACCAGGTCTTACAGCAACTGAAATGTTTGAAGCACTTGCAGACGGCCGTATGAAAGCGATCTGGATCATTTGTACCAATCCAATGGTAAGTCTTCCAGACATCAATATGGTAGAAAAAGCGTTAAAGAAAGCTAAATTTGTAGTAGTACAGGATATCTCAAATCGTTCGGATACCTTAAAATATGCAGACCTTATACTTCCTGCCGCAGCATGGGTAGAAAAAGAAGGTACAATGTCCAATTCTGAAAGAAGAATTAGTCATATTGAAAAAGTGGTAGACGCTCCAGGCGAAGCACTTCCTGACACTGAAATTATTTGCCGCTTCGCTAAAAAAATGGGATTTCACGGTTTTGATTTTAAAAATTTATCAGAAGTTTACGACGAGCATTGTCGTCTCACAGAAGGCACCAACATAGACATTTCAGGATTGAGTTATGACATACTAAAATCAACTGGAACAGTCCAGTGGCCATATCCAAAAGGGCACACAGACAGAGGTACAAAAAGATTATTCACCGATCATCAGTTTTATACTCCAAATAAAAGAGCTCAAATTCATGCATGCCCTGATGCAAATGAATCAGAACCTTTGACAGATGACCTTCCATTGATTCTTACCACAGGCCGCATTCGCGATCAGTGGCATACGATGACCAAAACAGGAAAGGTAAATAAACTGAACCAACACATCGCAGAATCATTTTTAGAAATAAACCCTAAAGATGCAGCATTAAGAAATATAAAAGAAAATGACCTTGTCGAAATAAAAAATAACAGAGGTTGTGTACGTGTAAAAGCTAAGGTTACTAAAGATATAAAGTCGGGCGTGATTTTTCTTCCTATGCACTGGGGAAAGATATTAAACAGTGACCTAAACCGTACCAACAATCTTACTAATAACCTTGTTGATCCACGCTCCAAAGAACCAGATTTAAAATATGCAGCGGTACAAGTTGAGTTATATATAAAACCAAAACAAAAAATAGTTATAATAGGTGCTGGTGCTGGTGCGTTTGGTTTTGTTAAAAATTACCGAGAACTAAATAAAACAGATGAGATAGTAGTATTTAGTAAAGAAGACGCTCCTTTCTATAATCGTGTAATGCTTCCCGACTATATAAGTGGTACTCAAAAGTGGGATCAACTTGTGAAGATGAGAGACGAGGAAGAAAAAGCATTAGAAGTAGATTTAAAAAGAGGTATAAGTATTGAAAACATTGACAGAGCTTCAAAAATAGTAACGGACTCTAATGGTGTAGAACACTCTTACGATGTTCTACTCATAGCTACTGGAAGCAGACCTACCTTACCTAAAGATCTTCCAAATAGAAAAGGGATCTTTACAATGAGAAACAGGTACGATGCTGATAATTTTAAAAATTATCTTCCAAAAGACAGTCATGTGGTAATTGTAGGTGGTGGACTTCTAGGCCTTGAAATGGCCGCTTCACTTAGTGAAATGAATATAAAAGCAACGCTCATTCATCGTACTTCGCGTTTAATGGGAAGACAACTTGATGTACTGGGTTGTCAACTGCTACATGAAGAAGTAATCGATAAAGGCATTGAACTATTTTATAACGATGAGATCCAAACTTATCTTGGCGGAGAAAATATAAGTGGCATTAAATTAAAAAGCGGAAGAACTATCACATGTGATGCTATAATATTAGCGATCGGAACTACCCCAAATATAGAACTTGCAAAAGCTTCAGGACTTGAATGCAAACGAGGAGTAGTTGTAAATGGATATCTACAAACTTCAGATGAAAATATTTATGCTGTAGGTGAAATGGCAGAATACAATGGGAATCTTTATGGCATTACAGCAGCAGCGGAACAACAAGCTGAAGTTATGGCTAAATACCTGAATGGTGATCATGCTAATTACTATCAAGGTTCTGTATTAATGAATATTCTAAAAATCGAAGGCGTAAATCTTTGCTCGATTGGATTAACAGAAACTCCAGATGATCCATCTTATGAAGAAGTGGTATTTATAGATAAATCAAAAC
>JANYCO010000490.1 GCA_025360235.1 Cytophagales bacterium | reverse complement strand
GAATTGCCACCCCTGCTTTAGGAGCTTATCAATCTTTCGCAGTTATTAGCATTACAAGTTTTAGCCCACAAATCGGTCCTATTGGAACAACAGTGACTATAAATGGTACTGGATTTTCTTCGGTTACCACTAACAACGTGGTACGTTTTGGAGGAATTAAAGCGACCGTTACGGCAGCTACCACTGCACAGCTCACGGTTACGGTGCCTGCAGGTGCTACCTATACTTCAATTGTAGTTGTGGCGAATGGTTTATTGGCAGAAACAAAAAAACCATTTCATGTAACCAACGCGTCCAATTGTGTATATTTTCAATTGCCAATTGTAGTGAGTTCAGGCGGCCAGAATGCACTAGTGGGGGATATAAATAACGATGGGAATCCTGATTTGATTTGTAAGAATGGTACCCTATTACGTACACTTAACGGAGACGGTACCGGCAATTACCCGACCTATACTGGATACAACGTAAACACCTCCGTTAGTTCTCAATTTGAATTGGGAGATTTCAATAGGGACGGACAACTGGATATTATAGATCTCAATTATGGTGGAGAGATTTTCATGAATGCTGGTGGCGGAACTTTTTCAGCTCCTGAAAACACAGTTGCTATTGGCGGCCCAACGGCAATAGGGGATATCAATAATGACGGGATTTTGGATTGGGTGAGTATAAGTGGAACTAATTTGATTTATTCCTACGGGTATGGAAATTCTTTTGGCTCATACAATTCAACCACATCTAATAAATCGCTTTCTGTGCAGTTGGCTGATTTTAACAGCGATGGTTATTTGGATGTAGTTACATGTAATTTCGTCAATAATTCCATTTCTATCTTTTTGGGATCTGCGGCAGGAACCTTTACTACGAAAACAGATTATACTACAGGTACTACATCACCTTACACTTCTACGATAGGAGACTATGATAAAGATGGAGACCTGGATATTGTGGTAGCCAATAACAGTAACAAATCTTTTTCTGTTATGCTTAACTCAGGACTTAATACAGCTACATTTCCTGCTAAAGTGGATTACACTTCTACTTCTGCAATTTTGTATATGGAAACAGCAGACATTAACGGTGACGGGAATCTGGATTTGATCACATCTAACGCAAGCGAATATACAGTTTCAATTTTCTTTGGAACGGGTACTGGAAGCTTTGGTACAAGACAAGATTTTCCTATGGGTACATCTCCATCAAATCTTACAGTAGGTGATTTTAATAAAGATGGCAAGCAAGATTTGTTGTGTTCGGATGGTACTCAGATGGTAGTATTATTAAACACTTGTACTCCTCCAGCACCACAAATCACTACCTTCACTCCTGCTACAGGTATAGTAGGTACTACGGTCACCATTAATGGTAGATTTTTTGATCCTACTCCTGCTAACAATAAAGTTTATTTCGGTTCTGTAAAAGCAACGGTAACTGCAGCAACCTCTACTCAGCTTACCGTAACTGTTCCGGCAGGTGTAGCTTACGATAGAATAACTGTGCTTGTAAATGGGTTGGAAGGAATAAGCAATACGCATTTTAGTTTAACAGCTCCTCCTGTCACCTGTGTCACCACAACTAGTTTTGATGCTAAAGTGGATATTCCTTCGGGTTCCAATATCAACGCTATGGCGATGGGTGATTTGAATGGAGATGGTAAAAGCGATTTGGTGGCAGTTAATAATGGAAGTAATTCCATTTCAGTTTATATGAACACCAGTGTAGTGGGTGCAATTAGTTATGCAGCGGCAGTAAACATTACGACAGGTGCAAGTCCTTTCGGTGTTGCCCTTGGCGATATTGACGGCGATGGAAAACTGGACATGGCGGTAACCAATGGTAGTACAAACGTGACAGTATATCGCAATACAGGAACTGGAGCCTTTTCTGCAGGAGTTAATTTTACTACTAATGCAAGTGGTGCAGGACTGGCAATCGGAGATATCGATCAGGATGGTAAACCTGATCTTATAGTGGGCTACAACAGTACTTCTAATTATGTCTCACTTTATAAAAACCAAAGTGTTTTAGGTACTATTAATACTGGATCCTTTGCAGCCAAATACGATCTATATTGCGCTAATCCATATAATTTATACATTGCTCTGAATGATTTTAACAACGATGGTAAAATAGATATTGTTACTTCTCAAAATACTACTAGTTATGTTAGCGTAATGAAAAATATGGGGATTTCTGGTACAATAGGAATTTCCAATGGATTTTATGTCTATAATGTCTTTAGTGTGGGATCAAGTCCAAAAGAAGTATTTACAGGTGATATAGACGGCGATGGAAAACCTGATGTAGTAGCAGTAAATTCAGGTGGTGCTAAAGTCTCTATATTGAGAAACACCAGTGCTTCCATAAGTTCTATAAGTTTTGCAGCAGCAGTGACCCTCACCACGGCCAATTCTCCATCTGCAGTAACGATGGGAGATATAGACGGTGATGGCAAATCAGATATTCTCGTTGCCAATAATGGAAGTGCCTCTATTTCTGTATTTAAAAATAATTCCACTTCAGGTACAATAACATTTGCGGCCAAAGTGGATATTGCAAGCACTGCTGGTACACAACCAACGGCAATAGCAGCGGGAGATATAGACGGTGATGGGAAACCCGATATGGCTGTAGGCGCCTTTACGAACTCTAGCAAGATTTCCATATTCAAAAATAGAATTTTGCCTACTGCTACAATTTCTGGAACACCAGCAACTTGTAAAGGAGCCTCGGCAAGTATTTCCGTAGCCTTTACCGGAGCTGCTCCTCCATGGTCTTTTACATATAACGATGGAGCTTCCAATACCACAGTATCAGGAATAGTGACGACTCCTTACACCCTTACGCTTTCTCCTACTGTTACTACAACATACACATTAGTGAGTATGACGAGTGCTTACTCCTGCACTGGTACAGTAAGTGGATCGGCGACGATTACCATAAATCAATTGCCTACCATCACAGGTACAACTGGTGCTACACGTTGCGGCATTGGAACAATTACCATTAGTGGAACAGTTTCCAATAATTCAATTCGCTGGTACACGGTTTCAACAGGTGGTGTTCCACTCGATACAAGTTTAAGTTATACTACCCCAACACTTGCCAGCAATACTTCTTATTGGGCAGAGGCGTTCAGTAATAAAAGTTGTGCCTCGGCTACAAGAACTCAAGTGGATGTAGTGGTAAATGCCATTTCTTCCATCACAAGCTTAACACCTGCAGGGCGTTGTGACCCAGGGCCACTTACCCTTTCCGTAACCACAGCAATCGACAACGCCGATTGGTGGGATGCTCCAACTGGAGGAACAAAATTAGTTTCCAAAAATAATACTTATGCGATTTCTTCTATTGCTGTTACCGATACTTTTTATGTGGATGTAACGTATGGTGTCTGTACCTCTACTCCAAGAATGCTTATTATAGCAACAGTAACGCCATCACCAAGCATCTCATCAGCGCCAAACGGAGCGCGATGCGGTGCGGGAACAGTTTTGCTAACTGCCAATTCAGCTTCAGGTGGAGGCGTTATAAAATGGTACGCTGCACTTACAGGTGGTGCTTCTTTGCAAACGGGAGGAAATTATACCACAAATTCAATTTCAAGTACAACTCCCTATTATGTTGAGGTAACAGAAAATGGATGTACTTCAACTCCCCGAAAATTGGTAAATGCGGTGGTGAATCCGATTCCTTCGTTTACAATAAGTTCTTCCAACCCAACTGCCTGTGCCACTTCAACTGGTTCTTTCACAATTTCAGGTTTAACGACTAATAGTGCTTATACTTTTAATTATAGCTCCTTCGCTGCTCAGGCAATTACTACGGATGGTTTTGGGAATTATACGCAAACAAATTTACCATCAGGTTCTTATACAGGTATTAATGTTACAGATGCCAAAGGATGTGTGAGTTCGAATGCTTCTGCTGTATTGGTAGATCCGGGAGGACCTCCAATCAGTGTTTCAGCAAATCTTCCAAATCCTTGTCAGGGGAATACCGTTATTCTAACAGCCACCAACCCTAATGGTGCGAGTTTACTATGGGGTACCGGTGAGACCACTCCTACTGCATCATTTACAGCTTCTGGTTCCGGACCAACAACCTATACGGTTACCGGAACGCTTGCCGGATGCAAGACTACAGCCAATATAGTAATTACAGTGCGCAAAGATCAAACGATTATCAATTATAATCCAATTGGTACGAAGGATGTTTACGCAGCGCCATTTTCGATTTCGGCGGGAGCCAGTTCATTATTAACACCAGTCACATTCACGAGCCTTGATCCTTTTGTGGCAACCATCAGCGGAACTACTGTAACACTGGTTGGTCCAGGTACTGCTCGGATCATGGCTTCTCAGGCCGGAGACGCTTGTTATAACCCAATCGACTCTATCCAGAGCTTTTTAGTTACCGGAACATTAGATCAGGTTATTACCTTCGGAGCGCTACCAACTATTGCTTTTGGTGATGTGCCTTTTGCATTAGGAGCTACCGTAAATTCACCCAATCCAATTGTGTACGAAGTTTCTGATCCTTCTATTGCAAAAATTGTAAATGGGAATGCGATTGGCTTGAAAGCAGGGACTGTGATGGTGAAAGCCTACGCCCTGGGTTCTACCAATTATAATCCTTCAGATACCATTACTCAACTCTTAAATGTAATTATTCCTCCTTTTAAAATATTTGGAAGCTCGATCGTGCAAGGCGAACAAAAAGAAAATTATTTTGTTTCGCCAAACAGCCCTAAGTATGCCTATGGTTGGTATTATAAAGGAAGCAATACTTATTTTGTTTCAGATACCATAAGTAGAAATGTGGGAATCTATTTTACAAAAACAGCTACAGCCGACACGTTGCGTTGTAGGATATACAGTGTGGCTTCAAATACTTTTGTGGATGTCTTTATGCCAATTCAGATAAATCCTGACATCGTATATTTGCCTCCTGTAAATTGCGACAGCCTGAAAGGAACGTTTACTATTTGTTCCGGTAAGTATATTAATAATTTTACTCTTGGAACTATTGCAAATCCAAATTCAGGCTGTAACCAAGGCTATTCGGATTTTACCCGTTTGGGAAATGCCTACACCACGGATTTGTATTTGGGAGATTCTTATAATGCCATTGTTCAGATCGGAAATAAAGCAGCTGTAAATCTGTCTGCTAATTATGTTGGAGCATGGCTAGATTACAACAACAACGGATCTTTCGACGACCCAAATGAATTCTTAATTTCTACGTATAGCGCAGACAGTACAATAGAATTGAAAAATTTATTGTTAAGCACCAATGAAAATTATGCAGGAGTGAGAAGATTGAGAATACGAGTACGTTCTTCGGGTTTGTATACCTTTGAGGAGAGTTGTGTAGACTTTAATGAAACTGGAGAAACGGAAGATTACAAAATTACTTTAGTAATTCCTGACCGCTTGGAAGCTCCTGTATTATTGACTCCAAACGAGGATGGGAAAAATGATCTGTTTATTATAAAGGGAATATATGCCAAATCGGATGCACATGAGAACAAACTGACCATCATGGATCGCATGGGAAATGTTCTTCGTACCGAAGTAAATTATACTAATAGTTGGGACGGAAAAGATAACAACGATAAGTTATTGCCAAGAGATACCTATTACTATAATTTTGTTAATGGTAATAAGGAGGTGATAAGAGGGTATTTTGAAATACGATACTAAAAGTTAATTATAGAATTGAAATGAAAAAATATTTAATAAGAATTTTTTGTTTGTGTATTTTAACGATTTTATGTTTTAAAATAAATGCACAACAATTACCACAGGTTTCCAACTTTAGTTACAACCAACTAATTTTTAACCCTGCAGCGGCAGGCATGTACGAATCGGAGTTTAATGTAAACCTTTTGTCCCGTCTCCAGTGGTCAGGAATACAAGGAGCACCAACCTATAACATGCTTTGGTCCGATTATCGTTTCGGTGGAAATAAATCGGCAATAGGATTAAATGTGAATCTGAATTCCTTTGGAGTTACAAAAATGACCGAGGTACTTGGTAACTATTCTTATAATTTCAGAATTTCTCAACGTTTCAAAGTAGCCTTAGGGCTTCGTGTTGGTGTCAATATGATTCGTCACAATGCATTGGATCCAGCCAAAATATGGGATGCTAACGACCCTTTGGAAACTGTCCCGGTGGTTAGTGCCTCTGCACCTATGGCAGGTGGTGGCTTTAGAATTTATGACGATAAATTTTATCTCGGAATTTCAGCCCCCGATTTTATTTCAAAAGACAAATACAATATCTATGGAAATGACGGGAGGTCTTTTTTTAATAAGAAAAGAAATTATGTTTTGATGTCAGGTTACAAAATAAAATTATCTGATGCTTACGCGCTTCGACCAAATCTTATAGTATTGTATTTTCCAACAGCACCAGTGCGGGCGGATATGAATGTAAATTTTGAAATCCGGGATTATTTCTGGGCTGGGGCTACCTATTCTACTTCCCATTTCCATAGTTTCATGGTAGGAACACATATTAGCTCTACCCTTCGGGCCTCGTATGGATTTCAATTCGGTGCGGGAAAAAATATTCCTTCTAAATTTTACACACATGAAATTTCGCTTATGCTAAACCTGGACGTACTTAGAAAATAGAACTATGAAAATGGTACGATCATTAATAGTTTTAGTTACTTTTTCATTTCTGTTTCACCATGCTGAAGCACAAAAAAAAGAAATTCTACAACTTGACAAAAAGGTAGAATTAATTGTGAGCCTATATCAAAATGGCTCCTATACAGATGTTATTGCAGAAGCTTCAAAATTGAACAAAGAGCTTTCGTTAAAGAAAAATACTCCGGCGCATTATTATTTTCAGTCAAAGATCTTTTTGATCAAAGCCAATTATTCAATTCTGGAATTTGAAAAAGTAGATAACTTACTTAAAAGCACATTAACTGAACTTGATACCATAAGCAATAAGCAAGAGAGAGCATTGTCCTTACTGCATATTACAAGTTACTATAACGAAATTGGATCTTATAATGAAGCAGCTAAGGCTTATGATAAATGCATTGTTTTAAAAGACACCACTGACAAGTCGATAAAACTTGAGTATGAAACAGAGAAAATTATTTTTTTAATAGGACAGAAATATTTACCCGATGCTAAAAAAGCGCTTCTCGAAGCTAATCGTATATTGAACGATAGCATCAATTATAAAATAAATTATGATGGCGATCATTTGAAAAAAAGTAAACTATCAAACCAAATTTTTTTTAATACAAAAAAAGCTCAATTGCAAAATCTGATGTTGCAGTGTCTTTTTAAAAATGGGAATTTTGTAGAGTTGGAAAATCAAATCCCTCTTGTTAAAGGTGATATTGTTAAGACGGTAGGCATGAATCATCCAGAGTACAGCAAGTGTATTGAATTGGAGGCAGATTTAAGTTGGGAGAGACAAAAATACAAAAAAGCGTTTAATCTGTATCAACAAGCCTATGGCGCGCTTCAGACAAGCGAGTATCAGCAACATAAAATTTATTTATTATCAAGAGTCGCTACTTCATCTATTCATCTTGGAGATATTACCCTTTACGATCAATGTATGCGTCGCTTGCAAATGCACGCAGATAGGAATCTTTATAAATATAATTACTTTCAATTAGTGCACAGTTATGTAGAAGCCTACCGTGACTTTGAAAATAGCGAATATGCCGATGCAATTAAAAGACTTAATAGCAGTTTTAAAAAATATCCTTTGTTGCCTGCCAGTCATTTTTTCAGACAAGTAGGATTTGCTTTAGAATCGAATATCTATGCTGAGGATGCTCAATTGAATGCATATAGAAAAATAGTAGATACACTTTATAAATTGTCTGTCATTACTTTTGGAGAAAAAACGCCAGCATCTCAGGAGACCTTGTTAAATCTGATAAGTGCAAAAATAAGATCGGGTGAAGATTTTTACGGATCAGAAAAAATACTTTTCGATAGTTATAAGGAATTGCAAAAAGCAAATACAGATAGCCTGGGAGTATTGACCATGAATTTTATTGGAGTACTCTCCGAACTCTATTTCCAAACCGATCGATTCGATTTGGCGAAAAAAAATTCGGATAAGGTAAAAGCAATTGCGCTAAATTTATTTGGTCAGTATTCATGGGAGTACACACTTTTGTATATGAAAAACATTGAGTACTCGGCCTGGGCAGGGAGTTATAAGGAGGCATTAAAAGATTACACTGAACTCGAAGTAATTGACAGTTACATGAAAGTGCTTGACAACTCTTTTCAATATATTCGTTTCCATCATTCCAGCTTAACCGGGAAATTATTGGGAGATTTTCATAAAACAAAAACGTATAGTTTGAATGCCATAAAATTATTGGAATTTGAACATAAGAACCAACGTCTTGTATTCTCAGACGTACGCGAACAAGCAGCTGTGACGTATATAGAGATGTCCAATTTATATCAGGCAGAAAAAATATTATTGCAATCGCTGACATTTAAGAAGACAAAACTAGGAAGCACTGATCCTGGACTATTACTAGTTTACAGAGAGTTGTCAAGATTGTATATTATAAATGGGAATTTCACACAGGCTGATAAATTTCTTACAGAATATTTGAATTTAAGTAGGCAGATCTACGGAATCGAATCGATTATATACAACGATGGTGTATATCTTTTAGGAGAATATTTCATGGCTATTGGTGATCTTGCCAGAGCAAAAGAAAGTTTTGAATCTTGTTTAAAAAATCAAAAG
>JANYCO010000392.1 GCA_025360235.1 Cytophagales bacterium | reverse complement strand
TAAGAGAGGGCCTAAATAGAAAGCACTCAAAATGAACCCAATAAGCTCACAATTTTCCGATCGTGAATCAAAATCCAATAACATCCCTAAAAAGATTAAATCATCCGGTGGGAGCAATCCGTATAAACAACTCAATCAAATGCTAGATTTCCAGATCAAACAGTAAAAGTTGGAAGATTTGAAAAAGAAAAGGAAATTATGACCCCCCCCCCAGGGTTAAACGCTCCATTTAGGAGAGCCTCATCAGGTTAGAAATACGGGTAGAAGGATTTTCACCAGGACAGTAGCCCTAGTTGAGATCAAATATTTCAATCGCAAACTGTTTTGTCTTAAACATAGCATCCAAGCTCTCTGAATTATCTGCTAATTCTATGGAATGTGTTTTGGCTAGTAAATCTTTTATCTCCTGAATCCTCTCTGGAAGGACCAGAAGCTGTTTTCCACCATTTCCAATTTCCACCGCCGGGTCAAAAAGAGAAAGATGGTTTCTCCAGTACATCCATTGATTTGCGACTGTCGTGCTTGTTGTCCAAACATCCTTCGCAGTAAAAGTAGTTCCTAGTTCGCTATTGAGCTTCTTAAGTATATCTAGTTTGTTCTTTTCGCTCGCCATATCTATGTTTACATAGGAATCTCTCACGTATTCAAATCGCTGACTTATTACAGAATGAAAATCTGGACTAATTTCAGAAACACCTGCAACCGAGAAGCAGAATTCAAAAAATGAAATACTTTGGAATTCACACAGTAGCTTTAAAATCTCTCGATAAGGGAATAGGACAATTTCTCTATTTGTTTCGTGATATTTGAGAATTTGCTCTTTGAAAATTTCCTCGAATTGGGAAGGAGAGTTCTTAATCAACTTACCAATTTCGGTTAGTCTGAAACTGTTTGAATCTACAGGTTCAAAAGCTCCAAGCTTGATGCCATGGGAAGCTGCGTTATGATTGATGTTAGATATCAACTTCTTTTCAACCAAAGAACTTGGTGATTTAAATGCTTCCAACGCAGGCTTTATCAGGCTCGAATAAGATGAAGTCCAGCTGTAATCCCCAATAGTCCTAAAAACACGTTCAGAACCTGATTTTCGTGAACGTATCTTCTTGATTTCTTCCATGGGGGACTTATCAGGGTTCCTGTTCACGTCTGCGATTCTTACGTAAAGGTTTCGCTCAAAATCATCAAGATCAAACTCTGTGGGAAGGAAGCACTCAATGGTTGATGTTCCTCCTCCTGGTCTCTTGGGGCCCTTCCCGCCAGTGGGGGTTACCAAGGACAGATTCAACTTCTCAACCCACTGCTCTAGACGGTTATCCTGATCTCGCAGAGACTGAATAAGCATGTGAATCATGTCGTAGTCAATCTTGTTTAACGCTTCTTTTGAATCGCCATCTGGAATCAGAATCGGAATAATGAAATAAGCGAGTTTAGGTTCACCGTTTCTTGGCTTCCGAAGCGCTCTACCGCAAGCTTGAACTATGTCAATCAAAGAACTTCTCGGGTCAACGAAATAAATGCTGTCAATAATCGGTACATCTACGCCTTCAGTTAAACAACGTGAGTTTGAAACAATTCCATATTTACTATCTTTAAATTCCATTAAAATCTCGTGCCGGCGAGATGCATTAACAGAACCATTTACGTGGCCGAGGTAATAATCTTCAGCATCAATCTCTGGTTTCATCACCTTTAAAGTTTTGGTTACAATACAAAGTAGTATAAAAATTGCTAGCGGGATGAAAAAGCAGTTATTTGATAAGATTAAAAAGGAATTTAAAAAGAGAGATGTTAATATAGAAAAGGAGTATATTTTTAGCCAATTTTCTCCCCAAAAATATGACATATTAACACGCTTAACATTAGCTTCCTCAACTTCTTTCCAACAAATTTTTTTATTACTCTCTTTCACAAACCAGTTTTGCATTTTATCACTTTCTAATTCTTCCACCGCTTTCACAATGGCATGCGTTTTCTTATTGTACGCCACTGTACCAAAACATTTCA
>JANYCO010000384.1 GCA_025360235.1 Cytophagales bacterium | reverse complement strand
AAAAGTATCCCCCCACACTGTGGCATAACATTTATGTTGTGCTGCTAACAGTGTGGTGTAATTCAAAAGCACAACATAAATGTTATGCCACAGTGCGATTAGATTTGCAAGGTTTGGTTACTTTAAAAATTTAATCTATTTTTTGAAAACATTTTGATTATTAGTATAATTGCAATTCGCAATTATACATTTTTTAATTTTCAACTCTATTTTTTATCATGGACAACATAGCATTCAGAAGAGATTTACCTCATATTCATCCTGTAGAAACACCTCTGTTTATAACGTTCAGACTTCACAACAGTATCCCTGGAATAGTTCACTGGAAATGGAAAGAGGAATTAAAGTCTAAAATAGACTACATAGAAAATATGCCTGTTCCTCACTTTCAAAAACAGGAAATGATTAACCTGGAACAAAAATTACATTTCAAAAAAATGGATAATTACTTACATGTTGAAAGTGATAGTGAAAAATACCTTGCAATTCCTGAGATAGGTCAGCTTGTTCATGACAAAATTGTTGGTTTTCATGAAGAAAGATACAATTTGATTTGTTCTTCTGTAATGCCAAATCATGGACATATTTTGTTCGAACATTATCAATTAGACAATCCTAAAACTAATTTGAAAGGAAAAGACAAGGATTATCCGGTATCCCAAACGATGAGACTAATTAAAGGCGCAACCGCCAGAGAAGCTAATTCAATATTAGGAAGAACAGGTAATTTCTGGCAAAAGGAAAGTTTCGATCATTATATCCGAAATGATAAAGAAATGGATAATGTCATAAATTATATCATTCAAAATCCTGTTAAGGCTGGGCTTGTTGATGATTGGACAAAATGGCCGTGGACTTATTTGGCAGGGTAATATACTGTGGCATAACATTTATGTTGTGCTGCTGGCATTTTGGTGAAATTTGAAAGCACAAATAAATGTTATACCACAGTTTACCAGAATTTGCTAAATTTGTATCCTTAAACAACAGTTATATTGTTCAAAATGAATTATGAACATCCTCGATAAAATAATTGCATATAAAAAAGTAGAAGTTGCCGAACGAAAAAAGGTAAGGTCCATTAAAGAACTGGAAGCTTCTCCACTTTTTTCTTCACCGAACATTTCTCTGAGAAAATTTCTTTTGGACGAATCCAAATCAGGTATCATTGCCGAACACAAAAGAAAATCTCCTTCCAAAGGAATTATCAACGATAAATTTACGGTAGAAGAAGTGGTACAGGGCTACCAATCAGCGGGAGCTTCTGCGGTATCAGTACTCACCGACACTCCTTCTTTTGGTGGTTCAGATGAAGATTTATTGCGTGCACGAAAAGTGTTGTCCATTCCAATCCTTCGTAAAGATTTTATTGTAGATGAATTTCAAATAGTGGAAGCCCGTTCAATTGGTGCTAATATTATTTTATTGATCGCAGCCTGTTTGACTCCTAAAGAAATAGAACTTCTTGCGAACTTCTCCAAATCGCTTGGAATGGAGGTTTTACTGGAAGTGCACAACGAAGCGGAACTAATTCCCAATTGTTTTGATTCTATAGATTGTGTAGGAGTTAACAACAGAAATTTAAAGGATTTCAGTGTAAGCGTGGACTTGTCCCGAGAATTGGCAACAAAAATCCCAAACCGTTATTTAAAAATTTCTGAAAGCGGTATTGACTCTCCGGAAACTATTGTGGACTTAAAAAAATACGGATACAAAGGTTTTCTCATTGGCGAGAATTTTATGAAGACGGAAAATCCTGGCGGGGCAATGAAAGAGTTTGTGGGGAGGGTAGAAAGTTTAAAGTTGAAGGTTTAACGTTTAGAATAATGTCAGTCAAGATAAAAGTTTGTGGGATGAAATATCAGGAAAATATTCTTGCCATTGCCTCTTGTAACCCTGACTACCTTGGTTTTATTTTTTACGAGAAATCTAAACGATTTGTTGACAAAGAATTGAATACATTGACTACCGTATTACTTAATAAATCGATTGAAAAAGTTGGAGTGTTTGTAAATCAACCCACCCCATTTATTGAAGACAAAGTTGAAAAATTTGGCTTGGATCTATTGCAACTTCATGGGGATGAAAGTGTGGAACAATGCAAGGAGCTTCGTTTTAAAGGATATAAAATTATCAAAGCATTTCAAGTAGATACGAATTTTGATTTTAAAATAACAGAACCTTATAAAAAATATGTTGATTATTTTCTTTTCGATACAAAAAGTGAAGACTTCGGGGGTACAGGAAAAAAATACGATTGGAGCATCCTTAAAGGATATGATAATGAAATTCCTTTATTCTTAAGTGGAGGACTTGATCTAGATAGTATAGAAGAAATAAAAAAATTAAACCATCTGAATATCCATGCTTTGGATATAAATAGTAAATTTGAAGTGGAAGCAGGGAAAAAAGATCTGAAAAAAGTTAAGTTATTTATTGAGCGTATAAGAAATGAGTTATTCAGTTGACAAAAAAGGATTTTACGGAAACTACGGTGGTGCATACATTCCGGAAATGTTGTACCCAAATGTAGAAGAGCTTTGCGAAAAGTATCTGGAAATTATGAACGAAGAATCGTTTCAGAAAGAATTCCGATCCTTGCTGAAAGACTATGTGGGAAGGCCTACTCCTCTTTATTTTGCTAAAAGACTCTCGGAAAAATACGGGACAAATATATATCTAAAACGCGAAGACCTTTGTCATACAGGGGCTCATAAAATCAACAATACTATTGGTCAGATCTTGCTGGCAAAAAGGCTTGGCAAAACAAGAATCATCGCAGAAACCGGTGCCGGACAACATGGAGTAGCTACTGCTACCGTATGTGCGCTTATGGGTTATAAATGTGTTGTCTACATGGGTGAGGTGGATATAGAAAGACAAAAACCCAACGTAGAGCGCATGAAAATGCTCGGTGCTGAAGTTCGCCCCGCAAAATCAGGAAGCAGGACACTGAAAGACGCCACTAACGAAGCAATACGCGACTGGATCAATAATCCTGTGGATACGCATTATATCATTGGTTCTGTGGTGGGCCCACATCCTTATCCTGATATGGTAGCACGTTTTCAATCAGTGATTAGTGAAGAAATAAAAAAACAACTGAAAGAACAAACAGGCAAAGAAGATCCTGATTATGTGATTGCTTGTGTGGGTGGAGGAAGTAATGCAGCAGGCGCTTTCTATCATTATCTTGAAAATGAAAAAGTAAACCTCATCGCTGTGGAAGCGGCGGGACTAGGCGTCAATTCCGGACATTCTGCAGCTACAACAGTTCTTGGAAAACCAGGAATTATTCACGGAAGTAAAACGTTGCTTATGCAAACTGAAGATGGTCAGATCATCGAACCGTATTCTATTTCTGCCGGACTTGATTATCCTGGCATCGGACCAATTCATGCCAACTTGTTCGAATCCGGAAGAGGTAAATTTTATGCCATCACTGACAAGGAAGCGTTCCTTGCAGCAATTTTATTATGCCGAACAGAAGGTATTATTCCTGCTCTTGAATCTGCGCATGCAATAGCAGTTTTAGAACACATGAAATTTAAACCGGAAGACAATGTAGTCATCAATCTTTCCGGAAGGGGAGACAAAGACTTACAAACTTATATTACAAAAAAGGCAGAGTATATGCCAGAATAACTGTGTTAAGGTGTTAGAGTTGTTAAGGTGTTAAAGTTGAAAGACACCCCTAAAACTCTAACACTTTAATACCTTAAAACTTTAACACGAACATGACCACATCTACCAAAGTTGAGAACCGCCTCACCTCACTTTTCGAAAAAAAGAGCAAAGGGCTTTTGAATATCTATTTCACTGCAGGATTTCCTAAGTTAGACGACACACTGACCATTATTAAAGCTCTTGAGGAATCCGGTACTGATCTAATTGAAATTGGGATGCCTTACTCCGATCCCTTGGCAGATGGACCAACGATTCAGGAAAGTAATATCGTGTCGCTTGATGGTGGTATGACCATGAAAATCTTATTCAAACAATTGGAAGGACTTAGAAAGCTAACCGACATTCCTGTTTTGTTGATGGGCTATCTTAATCCTGTGATGCAGTATGGTGTTGAAGCCTTTTGTAAAAAAGCGGCTGAAGTTGGTGTGGACGGTATCATTCTCCCAGACCTTCCTTTGGATGAGTACATCGAAAAATATAAAGAATTGTTTGAAGCTAATAATCTTTCTAATGTATTTTTGGTTACGCCTCATACTTCAGAAAACAGAATTCGTTTGATTGATGCGCATACACAAGGTTTTATATACATTGTCTCTACCGACAGTACTACAGGAAACGCAAAAGACATTACAGGATCAGAGGCTTATTTTAAAAGGATAGAATCCTACAAATTAAAAAGTCCGAAAATGATTGGCTTCAATGTAAAAGACAATGCAAGTTATTTATTTGCCGCCGCTAATGCGAATGGCGCTATTATAGGAAGTGCTTTTATTAAAGCTATTCAGAACAGTAAAAATTTAAAAGAAGATATTTCAAAGTTTGTGAAAATGGTGAAAGGGTAATCCTTTCTGCTAAGCATACAATTCACTTTGATGAATATCTTTTATGTCGTTTAATGTAAACTGACAGAAAACCGGTTCTCTGCCTTCTCTTGGATATGAATATTCTTCCAGCATTGTTAGGCCTTTTATTTTCCCAACGCTGTCGTCAAATTCGAGAATATGAAAACCCTTAAGCAAAATGTTGCCATTGTTTAAGATAATATCAACAGGAATTTTCCGATCACTTTTATTTGAATCAATGATTTGTTTGAGTGTTTTTTCGAAAGCTGCCATGGTAGTAGTAGTTTGTTTTCATTGATAATTTACTGAATATTTCTGTTCAAAATAAGTGTTGTTGAAAAGTCGGCTTCTATGTTTATTACTTACCTACTCTTGAAATGCCCGTCAGAACGGTACTTTAGATATATCAAATGCCTTTTTTAAAGAAAATTTAAGCTGTGCGCTGGACTTTTTAAATAGTGTTGAGTTTCTCTATCGGGTCTCTGGAATTACTAATGAATAACGATATGTTAACATTAAGTTAACCTTCTTGTGATTAAAGTATCCACTTTTTTGAATAAAATAAGAGGCAACACCACACGCCAATTGTCAATCTCAAGTGTCCCTCCAAAATTTATATAAGAATCTAGTTGAAACTTTGACCACTCATCCAGTACATGTTCACGAAAGTTTAGTGCGGCAATCCATCCTTCTTCTACATCTTCAAACCATTCTTCATAGTAGCAATCGTCAGAGCCATGAAAGTTGAAAACATTTTCTCCGATAAGAATATATTTTTTGATTCCCTGAAGAGAGAGATGGTCAAGAACATTTCGCTTAAGATGCATGATATCGTTGTGGAGTGTATCATTCCATTCACCAAATAATTCAATGATTACAAATCCAAGATCATAATCGGCAAAAAGTATTTTTATATAAAGCGTTTCCGAACCAATATAATCCCAAAGAGGATGGATGTAATAACCGTATATTTCGTTTGTATATTGTTGGGTGTTGTATTCCACTTCATAAAAAGGAGACAGAGGGTCTTCAGGACTGTTGTAATAATTCTCCCAGCTGTAGAATGGTTCTATATCCTGCATACACTATGTTTTATCGGAATTTGTTAAATTTTCTAGATCTAACAAATCTTTTAACCTCCCACTTGATTTTTTTGCTTGGATTAAATCTTTATAATCTATCATATTCACCTCAATTGAATCGAATATTACTTTTGTGGAATTTTGAAATGCAAAATCAAATTCTAAGCCTTTGCATTGGGTCATGATATCTATTTCTATTGGCCTCCTTCCAAACCGAAAAACTTCATTGCTGCTGTTTAAAAAATCAGTTTGTGGAAATATTGGTAACCCAAATTCCTCAATAGAATTTTTAAGTTTACTATAATTGACATCTGACCTGTTTACCCATATATCAATATCTCCTGTAGTACGTGCATATCCATGAAAAATTACTGCGTAACCACCTACTAATATATATTCAACATCGTGTTTGTTTAGACAATTGATAAAATCCTCAAATTCGGCAAAAAGTATCTTCCCCATATTAATTAATCCCGTTTTACAATTCTAAAATAAGATTTATCCATCTTAGGTCTTTCTGAATTTAGGAATCCATGGCAAACTGCATTTAACAGCATCGAATATTCGAGACGTTCATCAGAAGTTTTTTTACTCCAATAAATAGAATCATCATCTGCCTTAACAAAAGTGGTGATTTCAAAAGAAGTTCGATCTAATTTTAAATCTTTCATAGTTTCTATTTCATTGAATTTTTTCTATACCAATCCACTGCCTTTCTCACACTGCCATGTGTTTTAAGCAATTTTTCTGCTTCTGAATACTCAATTCGTAATTCATCTATAATCATTTTCGTACCCCGATCCACTAATTTGTGGTTGCTGAGCAGCATGTCCACCATCTTATTTCCACGAACTCTTCCTAATTGAATCATGATGGAAGTGGAAATCATATTGAGTGCTAACTTCTGTGCGGTACCCGCTTTCATACGTGTACTACCTGTTACAAACTCTGGACCTACAATTACTTCAACAGGAATTTCAGCAGTAGCAGCAAGTTTTGAATCCGGATTGCATGTGATACAACCCGTAAGAATATTATTTCTTTTACATGCTTCCAATCCTCCAATTACATAAGGAGTTTTGCCGGAAGCCGCAATGCCAATCACTGTATCCCTACTGTTAATCTTGTATTCGTTCAGATCTTTCCAAGCTTGTTCGAAGTTGTCTTCGGCATATTCTACCGCTTTACGAATAGCGCCATCTCCTCCTGCAATAATTCCGATCACCATATCGTAGGCAACGCCAAAAGTAGGAGGGCATTCAGAAGCGTCTACAATGCCCAGCCGGCCGCTGGTTCCGGCACCGATATAAAAAAGACGACCACCGTTTTTCATACGCTCTACTGTGGCTTGTACCAGTTTTTCAATTTGAGGAATAGCCTTCTCTATGGCTAGTGGTACGGTTTTATCTTCTTTATTTATATTTTGCAAAAGTTCTTTGAGAGACATTTGCTCTAGCTGATTGTAGTGCGAAGACGATTCTGTTACGTTCATGTATTAATCTTTTGAAGGTGGTAATCTACCAGACCCTCCATTGGGTTTGCTACAATATGATCTACTTTCAGTCCTTTATCCTTGGCTACTTTATCCAGCACGGGTTTTAAATGTGCAGCGATAGAACCGATAAAACGAATTGGAAGAACTTTATGTTTTTCATAACGGACTATACATTTTTTGAACATTTCTTCAAAATTTTCATACGCCATCTGAAACATATAAGGATCATCCTGATGCTTCACCACAAAGGGAGCCAGCGATGCAAGATAGCGATTTGGAAATGGTTTTTTATAGACTTTATCAAGAATATCTTCTATTCTATCCGGAGTAAATTTTTCAAAGGCCTCCATTAAATGTTTAGGTAATGCTTTTCTGATATAATCACGGGCTAACATCTTTCCAAGAAATCCTCCGCTCCCCTCATCTGCCAATGCCAGACCGGGGGAGTAAATATTTTCCACGATTTTGTCACCATCATAATAACAAGTATTCGCTCCTGTACCAGCTATACATGCGATGCCCGGTTTATGTCCGAAAAGTGAACGTGCCGCTGCCAGCATATCATGGTCTACATTTATTTCAGAAGTTGGAAATGCTTTTCTTAAGCCATTTGCCACCACTTGTTTTTGAGAATCTCTTTCACATCCGGCTCCATAGAAATAGATTTCTTCAACTGCTTCATCTTTGGGAATAAGAGGCAATAGATCTTTTGAGAGGGTCTGAAAAATCTCTTCTGAATTTTGATAATAAGGATTAAACCCCAAGGTTTTGAACTCGTGCTTCCTTAATAATCTGTCTACAAATACCCAACTTGATTTTGTTGAGCCACTATCCACGATTGCAATCATATTAAATTATAATTGTACTATTTACATTTATACTTAATAAATCATAAGATTTATTATATTTTTTGTTGATTAAAGTCAAAAAACGAACTCATTTAAAAGATTGTTTTCAGTTAATATTTACTAAAATCACTTCAAGCTACCTACAATTTTGAATTTATCAAAGACAATTCTCCATTAATGAGGAAATAAATGTGTTATTTCTTATGCTATTTGAATGATGAGAAAAGTTGGATTTAAAAATAAAGTAACCCGTCTTAGAGACGAGTTACTTGCAACACGTAATTACTCTTTTATTAATCGTTCTGTTAAAACTTGATAAGAAGTTATCACTTTCAATAAATAAGCTCCTTTTGAAATAGTTGAAAGATCAAGTACGTAGCCATTTTTAAAAGATGAACTTTCAATAGTAATCGATTTGATCTCTTCTCCAATTGAATTATAAAGAATTAAATTCACGTTGCCTTCTTCCGTATGATATTGACGCACCATCACCGATTCATTGGCAGGATTAGGATTTAATTCCAGTAAGCCAATTTTTGATTGTACTTCTTTTATTTCCGAAAAATAAACATCTCCATTAAGATCTACCTGATGTAATCGATAATAAGTTGTTCCGGACAATGGATGAACATCCTCAAAAGAATAACTCGAACCACCTTTTTGATTTAACGCAGTTACAGATCCCATGGAATAAAAATATTTCCCGTCTGATGATCTCTCTACTACAAACTCTTTCGCATTTTTTTCAATGGCAGTAATCCAATCTAACTTCACTGAATTGTCGGCTCTTTCTGCCACAAATGAAAGATACGAAACAGGCAAAGGACAATCTAACGTGATTGGTCCTCTCAAACATGCAGGGCCTGCACTACCCAGTCAAGTGCTGCACCAGTAGTTCCATTGGCGTTGTTAGGGCCTACAGTGACTAAACCCGCATAGCTTGTGGTCGGATAACTGTATCCTAACGCAAGACGGGCCGCGGTTGCATAGGTGATTACATAAGTAGAACCTGCTACGATAGGCCAATTCAAATTAATTTGCTTCCATGTACCTACTACTAAAGCTTGTGCTCCTGAAGTAGCGTTAGCGGAACCATTTTGTGTCATGTTAAGTGTTACTGATGTTCCACAACA
>JANYCO010000360.1 GCA_025360235.1 Cytophagales bacterium | reverse complement strand
GCTTGTCATTATTGTGACTTTCACTTTTCTACCAACTTAAAAAATAAAGTATCAATGGTAGAAATGTTGCGCCATGAAATTTCTCTTCGTAAGGATTATCTTTCAGAAAAAAATATTTCTACCATTTATTTTGGAGGGGGTACCCCGTCTTTATTGAGGGAGGAGGAATTGGGAGGTATTATGAATGCCCTTCATCAACATTTTATAATAGAAAATAAGGCGGAGATTACTTTGGAAGCTAATCCTGATGACCTGACCAAAGAAAAATTAGTAGAGTTCAAGAAAATTGGAATAAACAGGTTGAGTATAGGGATACAAAGTTTTGATGATAAGCAGTTAGCTTTTATGAATCGGGCCCATCGGTCAGAACAAAGTGTAAATGCTGTTAAATCGGCGCAGGAAGCAGGGTTTGACAATATCAGCATTGATCTTATTTACGGAATTCCTTCTCCAGATCATATGATCTGGGAAAATGATCTGACAAAAGCATTGGAGTTAAATGTACAACATATATCATCGTATTGTCTGACTATTGAACCGGCAACTGTTTTTGGAAGAAGGAAAGAGAAAGGGATCCTTGCTCCGGAGGATGAAGAATACAATGCACAGCAGTTTGAGCGATTGATAGAGCGTTTGGAGACGAAAGGCTTTGAGCAATACGAAGTATCTAATTTTGGCAGGTCTGGCTATTTTTCAAAACACAATAGCAACTATTGGAAAGATGAATATTATCTGGGAATTGGTCCTGGAGCCCATTCTTATGATGGTGAAAGCAGGCAATACAATGTTAAAAGTAATACGAAGTACATTTCTTCCCTGGAAAGAGGAATTGTACCCTTTACAACAGAGTTTCTGGACTTAAAAATGAAGGCTAATGAGTATATAATGACCGGATTACGTACAAAATGGGGGGTGGATAGTACAATCCTTAACGAAAAGTTTGGCATCCCTTTTGACCACTATCAGGGAATGGTGGAAAAATACCAAGAAATGGGATTTTTGGAATATGAAAAAACCATCTTAAAATTAACAAAAAAAGGCCTTTTGTTTGCGGATAAAATTACAGAAGACCTTTTTATCATTTAGAATAATTTTGTCACAATAAATATTATATTTGTGGGAACAGTACAAACAATTTTAATGAATACTGAACAAAAGAAATCCTTACTTCTTTTAAAACTAGTGATTTTTAACTACCATGGCCTTGACGAGGAAGAGAAAAAAATTCTTTCTGACACTGCTGCTAAGTTAGAAGCTCTGGATGAGTTGAAGTGGGCGTATGATTTTTCCGAACAAGACAACCTTACCTCTTTTGAGAGAGCAAGAGAATTTTTTAAATCGACTATTGCTACTTACGAAAAAGACTTCAAACTGGAATACATCAAGATAGTATGGGAAGATGCCAGTTCTAAAGGCTATGTAAGCGAGATAGAAGCAATGAGCATGTTGAAACTTGCCAAAGATTGGGGAGTACAAAAGGACCTTTTGGCTCTTGTGAGAAAATAGTTTCTCAGATGAAACGGTTGTTTTTAGTAATCCTGTTTTCAACTCAACTTTTTCTTAGTTTTTCCCAACACAAAATCACAAAACAAGATTCACTGAGAGGGTTTCTTTCTAAAGAAAGAAAATGTTTTGATGTAAAATTTTATGACTTGTCCGTTTTTGTTGATATAAATAAACAATTCATTTCAGGAAATACTATTATTTATTTTAGCGCTACGGAAGATTTCGATTTATTTCAACTTGATTTGGATAGCGAAATGGCCATTAGTAAAATTACGGATGCTAAAGATAGTAATATTACCTATTCTCGAAATGAAAATACCATTTATGTTCGGTTTCGTGAAGTTCAAAAAAAAGGAATAAATTCTTTCATTAAGATTTACTATCAGGGTGAACCGCACAAAGCAATTAATCCACCTTGGGATGGAGGGTTTATCTGGACACTTGACAGTCTCAACAGGCCTTGGGTAGCCGTATCCTGCGAAGGGGTGGGAGCAAGTCTTTGGTGGCCCTGCAAAGACCACCCTTCCGATGAACCTGATAGTGTGCGTATGCGGTTTGAAGTTCCGGAGCAGTTGTTTTGTGCTTCGAATGGCAATTTGATCAGTACTACAACTACTCAGCATAAAACTAAAATTTATGAATGGTTTGTTCATTACCCAATCAATATCTATAATGTTACCCTCAATATTGGCTACTATGTAACGTTCTCGGATACGTATAAAAGAAATGACGATACCAGTTTAGCGCTAGATTATTATGTGCTTTCTTATAATAAAGAAAAAGCAGTAAAACATTTTCAACAAGTAAAATCCCTGTTGGAGTGTTATGAAAAACTTTTCGGGAAATATCCATTTGAGAAAGATGGCTATGCAATTATTGAAGCACCTTATTGGGGAATGGAGCATCAAAGTGGAATTGCCTATGGGAATCGATTTCTCAACAATATGCTTGGCCGTGATTATATCATTGTACATGAAAGCGGACATGAATGGTGGGGTAACTATGTAAGTTGTGCCGATCATGCCGATCTGTGGATCCATGAAGCGTTTACCACTTATGGGGAAACGTTGTTAGTAGAATATTTTTATGGAAAAGCAACTGCTGAAAAGTATTTACAAAACCAGAAAAAATCGATCAAAAATAAGGAAGTAATTATAGGACCTTATGGGGTCAACTATCATTATTGGAAAGATTCCGATATGTATTTTAAAGGGGCATGGATGCTGCATACGCTTCGCAGTTCATTAGACAATGATTCTCTTTGGTTTGCGCTTTTAATAGGGATACAAAACAACTTTGGA